>JBEKQR010000193.1:0-8068 GCA_049519515.1 Candidatus Korobacteraceae bacterium | reverse complement strand
CGTAAGACGCGGCGCACGGATTCGTCCAGGGCCGCTTGCGGAACAGCCCCGGAACGCACCAACTGCTCCAGCGTTTGCTGGTAGAGGCCGCTTTCCATGTCGACGTCAACGCCGGCCAGAAAGGCCTTTCTGGCGGCAGTTGCACCGTCGTTGGCGATGCCGTGGGCGATCAACTCCCTGATCGCTTGCCAGTCGCTCACCACCACGCCGGAAAAGTGCCACTCATTGCGCAGCACATCGGCCAGCGTCATGCGGTCGGCGCTGGCAGGAACCCCGTTCAGGGTGTTGAAGGCGCTCATCACGCTGGCCGCGCCTGCCTCCACCGCCGCGTGGAACGGCGGCAGGTAAATCTCCCGCAGAGTGCGTTCCGACATGTCGGCGGCGTTGTAGTCGCGCCCGCCCTCAGCGGCGCCGTAGCCGGCGTAATGCTTGGCGCAGGCCGCCAGGGAATCGGGATTGTCCAGCCTGGCGCCCTGGTAGCCGCGAACGTAGGCGGCGGCCATCGCCGATCCCAGATACGGGTCTTCTCCGGCGCCTTCGACAATTCGTCCCCAGCGCGCGTCGCGGGCAATGTCGACCATCGGCGAGAAAGTCCAGCGGATGCCCTCGGCGCTGGCTTCTTCGGCGGCCACGCGCGCTGCCCGTTCCACCAGTTGCGGGTCCCAGGTGGATGCCATCCCCAGCGGCACGGGGAAGATGGTGCGGTAGCCGTGAATTACGTCCAGCCCGAACAGCAGCGGAATCTTCATCCGCGAGCGCTCCATGGCGATGCGTTGCAGAGCGTTGGTTTCGGCCGCACCTGTGAGATTAAGAAGCGAACCGATTTGCCCTTTGGCGACCTGCTCTCGATAATCGGCGCGGCCCGTCCCCGGCCCGGTGGGCGCGCCAGCGGAATACTGCACAAGCTGCCCGATCTTCTCCTCCAGGGTCATTTGCCGGAGGATGCTATCGGCGCGGCGCTCAAGCGCCGGGATATCGAGCGCGCTCTGCGCCTGCGCGCAGCAAGCGGCCAGCAGGAGAACGGATATTAGTGTCGAGAGTCGGCGCATGAAACGTTTTAGCTCTAAGAATCTGTCCAAGAACTGATAGGTAGTTGAATTATCGTGGAAGCCCACGGCTTTAGCCGTGGGGTCAAGGGATCAAATCCGAAGCGGCTTTAGCCGCCGTGCTGACGCAACCACAGCGCCTAAAGGCGTTCTCGCTATTGAGCATTTTTTCCCACGCCTGAAGGCGTGGGCTTCCACCTGCCAATCCCCATTTACGAAACAAACTCTAGTTCTTGGACAGATTCTAAGTGCGCAGAATATCAGATGCTAGCTGACCGGCTTTGGCTTGCAGCAGTCAGCGATTGGCGTTAAGGATGGGATCAGTTTCCGGGTTGCCCGTCATCCAGGAGCAAACCCGTGATTGAAAATTCAATTGCCGAACATTGTTATGATTACATCCCGCAAGCCGACTTCTCGGTACGAATCTGGATACTCCAGGGATCGGGGTCGCGTAGGCGCCAACTATCGATTTTCTGATAGATTGAAACAGATCACATTGAGCGTTTGGCGCAAGAAGGCTTCGACTCCCCGTCGATCAAGCGCGTCACGAATTGTCAAACAGGCGGCGCAACAGAGGATGAGCTCATGATCGAGCGCACGATTGAGGACATCGCTGAGGCGTTGGGGCCGCACGGTGCAGCGCCCCGGCGCTGTAGCGTACTTCTCGGAGCTGGTTGTTCAATCAGCGCAGGTATCCCATCAGCATCAGACATAGTTCGCCAAATTAAGGTCAAATTCCCGGCCGCGTATGCGCGCGCGGCATCCCATGATTATCCAGACTGTATGGCAGCGCTCGAGCGTGGTGTCAGACGAGACCTAATCGGAGCTTATATTGATAAGGCCAAAATAAATTGGGCCCATATCGCGCTCGCACAGTTGATAGACGGAGGTTATGTCGACCGTGTCCTGACTACCAATTTCGATCCACTAATTTCGCGGGCGTGCGCCCTCGTTAACTCTTTTCCGGCCGTCTATGATTTCGCTGCTTCCCATATCTTTAATCCGGACCAAGTCAGTGAAAAGGCGATTTTTCACTTACACGGTCAGCGGGACGGTTTCGTCCTGCTAAATACGCGGTCCGAGGTGACCAAACATCGAAATCATATCAAGCCGGTCTTTGATGACGCACACAAAGGGCGAGTCTGGATCGTCGTTGGCTACAGCGGCGAGAACGATCCGGTATTTGACTTGCTCGCCAGAGTCAAAGCGTTTGAATACGGTCTGTACTGGATAGGTTATGGTCCTAAGCCGTCAAAACACGTTGCCGACAAGCTTTTGGGGAGGGAGTGCGGAGCTCATTTTATAGGTGGCTGGGATGCGGACGACTTTTTTGTAACTCTGGCTCAAAAGCTCCAGTGCTTTCCACCGCGGTTCGTTACTCAGCCCTTTTCGCATCTGAAATCGACGTTCTCCATGTTGACCGATTACAATGCCCCTCGGAACGACATTGAGGATGCGTCCAATTTCAGACAAAGCCGTTTCGACGTGGCTTCTGTCGTTCGGCCTCAGCTTGACAACCTCATTCAGAGCCGCGAGCAGTCATTATCTGCGGAATATCATTTCCTCGCGGGCGAATACGAGCGGGTCGTCACATTATTTGAAAAGAAGAATGTCAAGAAGCTTTCGCCTAAGGACGCTGACACTTACGGATGGTCTCTGTTGATATTAGGCGACAGGTTGCACTCCACTGCGAAAGCCGATGATAACAGGGCGCAATATCGTTCAGCAATAAGGCGGTTTGAAGTCGCCGCGAAGGTCTCAATAACGGCGGCGGATGCGCTCTATAATTGGGGCAACGTTTTGTTCGACTTGTCCCTAGCTGTAAGAGACGGCGCTCCTGAAGTGATGACTAGGTCAGCGGAGCAGTTGTTGCGCAGAGCCGTCGCGAAATACCGTGACGCGATTGCGAAAGAACCTTCTTTTGCAGATGCCCATAATAACTTGGCCAATGCCCTGACTGACTTAGCGTGCGCGGAATATCCACGGAAAGACGATGGTATGTTACGGGAAGCGTTTGACCATTATGAGAAAGCAATACAAGGAACACAGACGCCTGACATAGTACATTGCAATTACGCAAAAGCTGTCCATGATCTCGCTAGGATCACCGGCGACCTGCGCTTGTATAAAAAGTCGTCAACTCATTTCAAAATCGCGGCGAATTTCAATCCGAATTATTACAGCGTGTTTTTGAGCTGTGGGCACGCACTTTCGGACTTGGCCCGGAAAACGGGCTCAGCGAAAGACTACACGGCAGCATTTGAAAAGTATCGCCGTGCCGCCGAAATTGACCCTACGGACACTGCTGCTCATCATAGTTGGTATTATGCGCTGTTGGAACTGGTCAAAAGGTCAAAGGGATCCAAGAAGAGAGCATTGATTGAACAGGCTAAATCGGTGTCTCGCGAGCAGCAACGTAGACGGCGGCGGCAAATTGTAGCGAGCCGAGAAATTGCGGGATGGCAAAGTCGGTCTGGCTTCACAAGGCTATTGTAGGCCTGAACCCCAACAGTTTTGCAACCTGGAGCCGAACTTGACTGTCGGCAAATGCTTTCGGACGGCGTTGCTCAAAAGACCCTTTTTGAAACACCCAAGCAAAGCAGCGCCGTGCAGAATCACGGCGCTTCTGCCTCGTCGGTGATTATGTCTGGATGACGGGCTACACGGAAGTTATCGGCTTCGTTCGTCGGATTAGTCCCGACAAACGCCCTTGCGTTCATCACAGTGTCTTAACTTTCTGATAGTCGGCGACCTGAAAACTCACCACTATTGCTCGCGGCTGCGGCCTCAGGAAGGTCTGCCGGCGACCTGCTGCATGGAGTAGAGGGTTGCCGGTTCGCTCAAGGAGCGGAAGCCGCACTTCTGCATGGCGATGCCGGCTTCGGGGTTGCGCATGAAGGTGCGCCAGACGAACTGGCTGCGGGCGTTCTCGGCCATCAGCATGCTGATCCCCTGATCGATTCCCAGCACGTCGCCGTCCGCCCACCCGGTCAGCGGATTGAAGGCATCGACAAAGCCGTAGCGCTTCCATATCCGCTTTCCGTAGCGCCGGCGCAGGTTGTGGAGCACGGCCATCGACTCGGGAAACAGGAACGGCAGCGAGCCTGCCGCGGCGGCGGGAACGATGCTGCCATCGACCGGTCCCAGCATAGGCGGGCCGCCCCAGACAACGTAACCCTTGCTGGAATCCGAGGCAGTAATGCCCCAAAGGTCGTGCGAGTAGCTGGGAAAGCGCGTGCTCAGGTCGCAGCAGAACTGCCGGTGGGCCTGCGAGGCAAGCACGGAGTTGGCGAAGTAATCCGCGTATTCGTCTCGCTTGCCGCGGAAGTCGAACCAGGCATGCGAAAACTGGTGCACGAACAGGGGAGCGGGGATGGAGATGTATCGATACTTCTGGTACTCCATCGCCGGGCGCTCAAAGCGGCGCCAGCACTCGGGCGCGATGGGATGAGTGGGCGAGCCGATGGCCAGCAGATAGAGCATCATCGATTCGCAGTAGGAATCCCAACGCAGGAGGTTGAACCCGAGCTCCGGAGTCCAGGCGAGGGCAAAGGTCTCACCGTTGTTCATGGCCCACGGCCAGTCCACGCGGTTGTAAATGCGGGTGGCATCGCGGCGAATCGAGCGGTCGCGGAAGTGCTGGCGGCAGGTGAGCACGCCGCAGAGCAGGATGGCGGTGTCAATGGGAGACACTTCGGAGAGCGCATAGCGAGAGCCGTCGCGCATGTCGGCGTAGTGATAGAAAAATCCGTGGACCTGAGGCGAGCGGTCGGCCAGGAAGCGCAGGGTCCGGCGCACCCGGACGGTGATTTCGGCGCACGGGCGATAACCGCGGTGATGGCCGATGCACAGGGCGGTAAGCCCGAAGCCGGTGGCGGCGATGCTGCTCATGCGGCGCGCGTCGCTGCCGTTGGCGTTGGCGCGGTCGCGGACCAGCCCCGTCCAGGGGTCGGCCTCATGCCAGAAGAATTCAAAGGCGGAGCGTTCGACCTCATCCAGCAGCCCGGAATCGCCGGGCCGGCCGGCGCGAGTGGCCGCGTGCAGCAGGCTCGCCCCGCTGCTCTCGCCGGCCAGTGGCAAGAGCATGGCCGCGGCTAAAGCGCCGCGCAGAAATTCACGTCGGGTGCTGGACATGGAAGTGGCTCGACTACTCTCCCACGCCGGCTTTGTTCTTCAGCTAAGGGAAAACACTAGGAATCGGGGGAAAGAAAACGGGACTTGGCGGGCGGGAGGACTAAGGGATTTAAGATTTTCGATTTTCGATTTCAGATTGAAAGACAAACCGCTGAACCACAGAGGGCACAGAGGAAAGGCGAAGTCCTCTTGCAGCGTCCCTACGGGACTCGAATTTTAATAATCCCTGCTTCCCCGCACTGAAGTGCGGGGCTAACAAAAACATTGCGCCTCCGGCGCGTTAGGAATGTGGGGCTAAGGCGCGTTGGGAATGTGGGGCTAATGAGACATTACGTTTCCGGCGCGTCGTTAGTGTGGGGCTAGTGAGACATTACGTTTCCGGCGCGTCGTTAATCCAACCCTGAAACCGGAAACTCGAAATTCAAGACTCGAAACTGGAAACTCGCAACTCGAAACTCGAAACTTGAAACTCGAAACTGCCTTCAGCTCGCCTTTGCCAGTATCTGCTCGGAAGGGCGCTGCGGCGGCAACTGGCGCGGTTGAAGCAGCTTCCGCTTGCGCCTCGAATGCTGCAGCGCCGGCCGCTCCTGCAGGAGCAACTCGGTTGCCTGCACCCGGACGTCGCTGTGGAACCACTGCCGCACAATGTCGTTGTTGAGGAAATTGGCGATGGCGAGCAGGCTCATGCCTTGATGATGGGCCATCCAGGACTTTACCAGCTCGAAGCTCCGCCGGCGCGGGCGGCCGGGCGCGGGGGTGAAGTCCGCCGCCTCGTAAAATCCATAGGCGGCAAACCAACCCTGGCCGGCCATGCGCCTCATGTTCTCAAGCGCGGCAGGATCGACCGCCAGTGCCAGCGCAGTGGCGTAGGGAGCTATGACAAGGCGGTCCGCTGGCTCCTCTTGCAGCGCCAGCTCGGGAACGGTGAAGGCGCGATAGTGATAGTTGCCTGCCCCGTCCTGCTCAGCATAAGCGGATTCGGAGATGCCCCAGGGAACTCGCTTCTCCGCTGCGTAGGCCTGCTGGGCGCGCACCGCCCCTTCCATGGCGCGTTGCAGCAATGAGCCGCGGTAGGAGCGCATCCACAGGGCGGGCATCAGGTATTCGAACATGGTGCCGGTCCAGGAGAGCAGCGTAGGACGGCCATCGACGGTCACATAGGCCCTTCCCAGCCGCATCCAGAGCTCCGGGGAAACGTCGCCTTTGGCAATGGCGATAAAGCTCGCCACCCGCGATTCCGAGGCCAGCAGGTCATAACAGGCGGCATGCAGGCTGGCGGCCTCGACGTCATAGCCAATGGAAAGCAGCTTGCGGCGCCGGTCCAGGAGAAAGCTGAAATCCATCTCCCGGAGCCAACGCTCGGCGCCGGCGGCTAGCTGACTAAGATTGCGGATGAGGCGATCAGATTCGAGGCGTGCATTCTCCAGCAGCGATAGCAGCCGCTCGGAGGTCGCAGCGGAGGCAGCATTGACATCCGCTTCCGCCGAGGCCGGCGTGGGTTCCCACATCTGCTGACTGCGGCAGATGTGGGGCACGGGAGACAAGGTTGGCGCACCTGCAACGGTTTCGGCGCCGTGGCTATGTTCCAGGGCCTGCCGGAGCGTTTCCTGCAACTTCTCGATGTACCCCGGCAATTGTGCCAGCGTAACCTGCTCCGCCTCGGCGCCAAGTTTGAGGCCCGTGCGCACGGAATCGAATTCCGGCAGCAACCAGGGCATGTAGCCGCTGACCATCTGGCGCGCGCGTTCTTTCCGCTCCTTGAGTTGAGCGGCGAACCAGCGCGCGCTGGCCAGCTTGGCTTGCTTGCGCGGGGCGCCGGAGAAGATCAGTATTCTTCGTTTCCGCGGTAGATCCGGAACAACAATCTCGGGGCTATCTGCCAGCAGGCGTTCCAACCACGCGAGCTTTGCCGGCCGGCGTAGCGAACGGCGCTCGCCGCGAGAGAGCACGCGCAGGTCGAGCAGTTCACGCAGGTGGTCGTCATAGGCTTCCAGCAGGGCGGGCGAAAGCAGCGGCTTGTGCAGCAACGCCGAGCATCCTCCCTTGAGGGTGATCAGCGAGGCCGCCAGGTTACCGCTATCGACGCTGGAGATAAAGTACGGCGGCAGCGCATTGAGCGTGCGCGTGTCATACCAGTTCAGCCAATGCCCACGGTAGCGCCGCAGCCGGTCCATGGTATCGAGGGTTTGCCGGGTTTGTTGCGCGAACTCCGGCACGGTCAAGTAGCCGAATTCGCAGGCGACCTGGCGTGCATTCAGCAGGAAGCCAATGTTGGTGATCGAGGTGCGCGAAGCGATCCTTACCGGCCCGGCAGACGGCGCGGTTCTATTCCAGTGAATGGAGAAACGCCATTTGCCGGGCTCCCCGTTTGCCTTGGCCGGGGCGCCATCTTCCTGCACGCTGTCGGGAATGAGCCAGTTGTGCTCCTCATTGCTGAACTGGGCAAAGTAACGCCAGGTGCGCAGCGCGGCCCGGCGCAGGAACAGCTCGTCTTTCCTGGAGGCAGCCTTGCGCAGCGGCCGGGGCGGCCGGTTCAGCCAAAGCGAAACCAGCTTGCTGCCGGCCCAAAGCGCCAGTATGGGCAGCGCAGCCGGCAGCGCGGCAGGCCGCACCAAAGCCAATAGGGCGGCGATGAGGGCTGCCAGGGCCGGGGTCCAACTGAGGTACAGGTCCACCGGAGTCTGCTTCTTGCACAACTCCGCCTCGGCCGCCGTTTCCCATTCCAGCAAGCGCTGACGGGAGATCATGCGGCGGTAGAGGGCGCGCCAGATGGCGTCGGATGCGACCAGCGTGTTGTGGAGCAGGAAGGTAAGCGTCGTCAGGATATGGATCAGCGCCACGCCAATGGCGCGAAAAGCATTGGCAATCGCCTCCGCGCGCCTGGCAAG
>JBEKQR010000192.1:0-8126 GCA_049519515.1 Candidatus Korobacteraceae bacterium | reverse complement strand
TTGTTTCAAAAATAGTGCTTTGAAGGGGCGTGGCTTCGCGGGGTCCCCAGCAAGTCCGCATTTGACTTGCTGGGGTGCCTTGAGCCACGCCGTCCAGAGCCAACAAAAATGCGGGCTTTAGCTCCTGAGGGGACACGCCTTATTCCCCGGGAACGTTTTTGAAACAAGCTCTAGAAAGCAGACTAAAGCCTTACCGCGGAAAATCGTTTATCGCGGAAAATCGTCTAATTCACCCACGGTGAGCGTGGGCCGCTGTCTTTATCGCGCGGTTCGGGGGCCTTGTAGTCTTGCTTGCCGCGCTTGTCGGGGGTCTTGAAGTTGCCGTATTCGTCGAAGTACTGCGACCGGTCTGGAGGAGTCTGTCCCTGGCTGCGCATATAGACTTCGAATTTGCGCGCGGCCCGGCGGCGCTTCCAGCGGTAGTAGCGGTTGCGCCAGCCGAAGTAGCCTTCCGAAGCCGCCAACTGCAGCCCGCGCTTGGGTATGAAGCGGAGATAAAACCAGCCGAAGAACGCGCCGCCCAGGTGAGCAAAGTTTGCCGCCCCTCCCGCATCCTGCAGGGCGCCCACCAGGGCGAGGAAGATCCAGATGCCGATCATGTACTTTGCCCTGATGGCAAACGGGAACGGGAACATGAAGATCTGGCGATCGCCATACAGTATGCCGAAGGCGATCAGCAGGCCGTAGATGCCGCCCGAGGCGCCAATCGTGGGCGTGTAAACCAGGCTTGCGAGCTTGCCAAAGAATCCCGCTGAAGCCGATCCGCCATCTACTGCCGGGGGCAAAAACGCCGCTCCCATGTAACCGAGCATGATAGTCGTGAGCGCCGCGCCAGCCACGCAGAAAAAGAAAAACTCCAGGAAGCGGCTCGATCCCCAATCGGATTCGAACTGCGAACCGAACATCCACAGCGTGAGCATGTTGAACAGCAGGTGAAACAGACCAGCGTGAAAGAAGGAATACGTCACCAGCTCCCAGATCATGCCGTGCAGAACCTCGCGCGGCACGAGCCAGCCCCACTGGATCAGGGCGGTGCCGGCCGGGAAAAAGTTCCGCGCCAGCAGCATGAACAGGAAAATACCGGTATTGATGATGATCAGCCGCTTCACCATGCGCGTGAAGGGTGGAAAAGCCAAAGACATTCCGCCGCGATTCATAGTTCCTTCTTTGCTTTCACTTTGTGCCCAAACGGCTCCCAAGAGATGCCGGTTTTGCGCCCGGCCTGCCGCCGATGGACGCGGTTGCAAAAAGTACAAACCGGTCCCGCCAACGGCCATAAGAAGCCTGCGTTAGACAGGATATCAAACAGACAGGAAACGTGTCCGTGCCGCCCGTAAGGCCGATCCTGGAAAGGCCAGCCTCGCGAACCCGGAATTCGCAACCGCCGAAAATCCAGATCTCACCTATTCGATGCCGTTTCCGGTTAGCCGGGTTCGACATTCACCGGCAACTCCGCCACCCGGTAAAACGGAACCCACGGCGCTTGCCCGGGACCCAACCGTCTCGGGCTCTCTGGGCACTTGACGATACGGGCAGATTATAAATATAAAGGCGAGACGAGCCGAATTTGGATTCAGGGCATCCCCAGCCAGCACAAACACGGCGCTTGCCGGGGACCCTAGAGAGGAAGCGCGGCACGGAGGCAATTATGGTTCTTTGTCCAGAGTGCGAGACCGATCTTGATATAGAAGAAGACGAACTCGATGAAGGCGAAATCGTTTCCTGCATCGAATGCGGTACCGACTTTGAAGTCGTGGCCACCAATCCGCTCGAGCTGAACAAGGTCAGCGAGGAGGAAGAGGACGAGGACGAGGACTTCAAAGAAGGGGAGGAAGAATAGGTGTGGAGGCATTGGACGACTGGCTGTGCAAGCCGCGGGTCATCCCGATCCCTCAGCCGGCGTTAGCTCCCAAGCTGCCACTCTTCTCTCTCCGCATGCGTGCCTCCTCGTTTTTGCCACTCCGGCAGGCAACTAAGCGCATGGCTTCAGCCTTCGCCATCGTTTTTGCGGCGCTGCTTTGCGCCGTCGCAGTTGCCCCGGGAAATTTCTGCGCAACCCGCGCGCAGGCCCAGGAACGCGGGAAGAACGACCCTGGCGCCTCCCGCGTGCTGCTGGGCCAGGTGACCAATCGCAGCGATATCCCCATAGCCAACGCGGTTGTCTACCTCAGGAATACAAAGAACCTGATGGTGAAAACCTACATTACCGACGCTGACGGCAGCTACCGCTTTCCGGCGCTCTCGCCCAACGTCGATTACCAGGTTTACGCTGAATACCACGGGAAGCGCAGTAACGTGAAGACGCTCAGCTCATTTAACAGCCGCCGCGAAGCACGCATCAACCTGGGAATCGACGAATAATTAGAGCAGTTCCACACCTGCGCTTTTCATCGCAAGCCGGCAGCGCTGCGATTTAATGTGAGATTCTGTTTCTGTTCTGGCGGGCGTGAGCGGCCAGCCAAACACGGTCTGCCCGGATGTATGCGCCTTCCTGCCTCATTTCGGCGGCCGGCTTCTTTTCCAGTTTCCACTGTCGTTCCATGGTGGCCAGCGATGGGAATCGCGCGAGCGTGCCGGTCAGGTCGGCAATCTTCCCGGTGAGGGAACTCATCGTCGCGCTGTTGGAGAAAACCACGATCTTGCTTCCTCGCTGATCGACGGCGAAGAACAAGCCGGCGGCGGGGCCGGACTCGATGCGTACTTGCCGCAGAAATACGATGTCGCCGGCCGGCGGATCGTGCTTCAAGCCCTCCAGCAGAGGAGCAATCTGCGAGGGCTCATCGCTGGCCTTTACCCGGATACTGACGTCTCGTTCCATCCGCCGGAAGAGCTGGCGCGCGGAGATATATCCGGCAAGGGCGAGAAACGCTAATACGGCCGCGACTGTGGCAGTTCGCCTCAAGATCCTCACGTGCAGCTATCCTGATCTTCAGTTCCTGATCGTTAGATGCGCGTTGAGTTCCCGAGGCGGCCGGCTGCGGAGAGCGGTCAACCGATGTGGAGGCCGGATGTCAGGGTGAATACAGTCAGCTCCGGCGGGCACATGAAGCGCACGGGAACGCCAATCACCCCCACCCCGCGGTTGGTATAGAGCTGAAGCGCGCCACAGCGGTAGTAGCCGAGCGGATACTTTCTCCCCAGTTTGGGCAGATACAATGCGCCTGCCAGCGGCAGGCGCACCTGGCCGCCGTGGGAGTGCCCTGAGAGCTGCAGATCAACCGGAAATTTCCGCATTTCGTCGGCAAAATCGGGCTCGTGCGCCAGCGCCAGTATGCACTCGTTATGCGGCACCCCTTGCAGGGCGAGCTCCGGCCGGGCGCGCCTGAAGAGCGCGTCATCAACTCCCGCCAGCCAGAGACGCTGGCCATTCCGCTGCAAGGCAAGCGCCCGGTTGCGCAAGACCTGCACCTTGTTCGTCGTCAGCGCCTCGGACACAATCTCAGGGTTGGTCGAGAAATCGTGGTTTCCCAGCACCGCCATGATCCCAAGAGGCGCCTGGAGCGTGCGCAGCACCTCGGCGCACGGCCACGCGTGCTCGGCGTCTACTTGCCGCCCGCCGGAGCCCCTGCCGCCGCTCCCGTCGAAGAAGGAATCGCTGACAAAGTCGCCGGTAATCGCGACCAGGTCGGGCCGCTGCGCATTGGTGGTTTCCACCACGCTGCGCAGGTGCGCCTCTCGCAGATAGCGGCTGAAGTGGATATCGCTGAGTTGCGCCACGCGCAAGCCGTCGAACTCCGGCGGCAGCCGGCGCAATCGAATCTCAACCCGTTCGACCTGGATTTCCTGCGGCTCGTATAAGCCCACCCCAAGCGAGGCGAAGGCTGTGCTGCCGGCAAGCGAAACCGCCCCTTGCAGGAAGATTCGTCTGGAAAAGCGATTTGGCACTGGACCTCTTGCTGCTTACATGATTCGACTGACAATCAAACCCCGGTCTGCGGTAGACCACCTCTAGCCAACCTGCGAACCGGGGCTTAACGTAAGCACGGCTAGCTATTCGGGTTAACCACCACAAATATCCTGGTACCGCCGCGGTCATCCAGCAGCACCACTGACTGCTTGTCTCCCGCCTGCTTGAGGGCCTGCTCGTAATCGCCCACCGAGTTCACCGGCTTGCGATTTATCTCTTGAATGACGTCGCCGCGCTGCAATCCGGCGCTGGCGGCAGCGGAATCCGGCTGCACGGACTCGACCACCACGCCCTTGGTGTTCGCGGGCAGGTCAAGATGCCGTGCGGTATCGGGCGTCAATCCTTCAACCTGCACTCCGGCCAGCGGTCCGGTTGCCGTGCCCTGCTTGGCCGAGGCCACCGCCGTAGTCTCCGGCAATTCGCCGAGCTTGACGTCAATTTCGTGGGACTGGCCGTTGCGGACTACCTGCAAGTGGGCCACGCTGCCGGGCGCCATCTCGGCGATCCGCAGGCGCAAATTGTTGGGCCCGCTGACCGGTTTCCCATTCAGGCCGACAATGACGTCACCTTGTTTGATGCCGGAATTGGCGCTCGGGCCCTTGGAATCGACATCGCTGACCAGCGCCCCGCTCGTTTCCGGGACCTTGAAGGCCTTGGCGATGGCAGGGGTAACATCCTGTATGGAGACCCCCAGGTAGCCGCGTACGACCTTGCCGTTCTTGAGGATCTGGTCCATGACGTTGCGCGCCTGGTTGATCGGTATGGCAAACCCGATTTCCCAACCCATGAGCCCACGGAGCGCCTCGCCAAAGTTGTGGGTGTGGCCGTCATTGTGGCATCCGCCTTGTCGCAGGAGTATGGCAGCGGTATAAATTTCGTGCTCACCAGCAGTCTGGGCGCATACCCGAAAGTCACCTACCTGGTTCCCCTGGCCATGGTGGTTGCCGGAATCGTGTTGCTTCCCAAGGTCATTCTCTTCATGCGCTTCTCCAGCGTCATTCCCCGCGCCGGTTCCACCTACGTATGGCTGACGCGCTCGCTGAACCTGCCGGTCGGCTTCGTTGTAGCTTTCCTCTGGTTTGTGGGCGTGGTGGCTGGCATAGGCTTCCTGTCGTTCAGCTTTGCCTCATTCCTCTCCTCCAGCCTGGAGGCATTAGGGCTGCCCGGTGGATGGGCGACGACGCACGCCGGCCATGTGATCCTCGGGCTGGCGCTCATCTGGCTCATTTTCGGCCTGCACTATTCGGGCGTGCGCAGGTATCCTCTATTCCCTGGTCAGCCTTGCGCTCTTCCATGCCGTGCCCTGGTGGGCTGTCAAGCCGCTGGTGGATTCCAAGCATGCCGAGCTGGCCACAACTCCCGGCCTGATCGGCATGGCCGCGCCGCACGCCATTGCCGTGCTGGTGAACGTGCTGGTGATGCTGATCGTGGGAAAGACGGTTGCCCCCCAGATGCTGGACTCCTCCCGTTACCTGTTTGCCTGGGCGCAGGACGGCCTGCTGCCCAAGGCATTTTTGCATACTGCCAACACCAAGGCGCCCGATGTGGCGCTACTGGTGACGACGCTGCTGGGATCACTGTTCCTGCTGGAGGCCACGTTTTTCGGATGGGCCATTGGCGTCACGCTGCGCGCCATGAGCCTTGTCCTGGTATTCGGAATGCTGAAGGTGGGCGTCTTCAATCTGCGCTTCAATCGGGCCTTCAAAAGCTTCTGGGCTGAGGCGATAGTGCATCGCCCGAGCACGCTCATCGCGGGAGCGCTGGCTGCCATTGTGGCCATTGCCCTGCTGCAGAGCATTATCGTGGTGCCAAAAACGCCATGGATGTTTCAGCCTAGCTTCCAGGCTGTAGTGGCCATCGTAATTGCAGTGGCTATCTACCTTGGCGCAAGCCGCAACGCCCGCCGTCGTGGCGCCAACCTTCAGGCTGATGTCCGTGCACGGCTCCCTCTGGAGTAGAAAGGATGTGAGCTGCAGCATGTGCCCACATAAAGGCGGGGCAACAGAAAGATTTTCCGTGTTCCTGCAACGCGCCTATTGGTATTGACCGCAAGTGATAAAATTAGTACGAGTAGGCGCGTAGCTCAGTTGGTTAGAGCGCTACCTTGACACGGTAGAGGTCTGGGGTTCGAGTCCCCACGTGCCTACCATTTGTGTTTTCAAGCACTTGGTAAACTCTGGCTTCACTGCTTTTCCCCTTCCTCAACCCAAGATTGAACCCAAGTTGCCCTAACCAGCAGCCGACGTAACCTTAATCGCCTCGAGGAACTTCGCTTGTGCCGCCATCTGCGCGCGGTTAACGCGGTGCGTGTAGATTGCGGTCGTTGAAGGCTTCGAGTGCCGCAGGATGCTCTGGATCACCGGCAGGTTCACCTCATTGGCAGCAAAGAACGTCGCCAGTGAATGCCGGAGATTGTGCCAACCGAACCGACCCCTGTATCCCTTCGGTATAGCGCCGGCCTTAACGGCCGCCGGCCGAAGATAATCCTGGCCAGCAACACCCGCCGACCTAGGAGTCTTTCCCTTCGACTTGGTTGACGCGAACACCCAATCGGCGTCGCGGTTATAGAGTGACTCCCGGCGCCATGCGCGAAGAGCTTTGGCCAGAGCTGGGTGCATGACAACTTGCGTCATGCTGCCAGGGTTCTTACCCGGAGTCTCTTTCCCCTTCGACCAGCCGCGACGGATGTTGACCTGGCCATTCTTCCAGTCGATATCTGCCCACTTCAGACCGAATGCTTCCTCCGGCCTAAGAGCAGTCGCCGCATGGAGAAGAGCCAGAGTCCACTCCAGGCGTGTCTCTGGGCTGTTGAGTTCGTTCAGGATGACGATCATCTGCTCCGGCGTTACGACGACAGCCTCATAGCCGGAACCTGACTCAGACCGCGCTAATACCACAGGATTGGTGGGACGGCCATCGTCGCCGATGGCCGCCGGGATCAATTCGTGGCGCTGTGCGTGCTTGAATACCTGAGCCATGATCGACTTCATCTTCTGCACGTATCCCCAACTGAGGGGATTGTTCTTCTTGCCGCTGGGCTCTGAGGTCAAGGCCTCGAACCAGGCCTCGATCTCGAGAGGCTTAATATCTGCCGCCTTCTTGTTTCCCCAGCGGGGCAGCACCCACTTGTCGAGAAGCAGTTCGGCGACTTCTATAGTCTCTTTGGCTTTAACGCCAATGCCGGACTCCTTCTTGAGCTCGTGCTGCCGGAAGTGTTTGACCAGTTCACGGAACGTCGGCTTAGATCCGTGCGACTGGCCAATGTTATTGTCAAGGCCCAACCGACCGACTTCTTTCCACGCGGCTGCTTCTGACGGTCCGATGTCCTTCACCAAGCCGATTGGCTCGGTGTTCTCCACCCGCTTGCCGTCCGAAGCGCGCGTGGTTTGAAACCGGTAGATCCAGGTCAGACCGTTAGCGCGTTGCTTTTGACTGATTGTCCCCTTGCCCATTCAGTTACCTTTCCGGGCTCCGGGAACTGCCAACCCGATCTTACCATCGGCCTGTTTCCCTGGGGTGCTGAAGTGCGCGTCTATCTCCGAAAGGCGGAAGCGCCATGTCTTGCGTGTGTGTCCAATGGGATGTGCCGGTATCTCTCCCTTCCGCGCCATCTCTAAAACACGGCGCGGCGTGATCTGCAGAAAGCGAGCGATGACGTGCTCGTCAACGTACGGCTCGAAGGTGGCCAGCTGTACCGACGGGTCCACCTCGACGGGTCCGAACCAGGGCGTCGAGGTGGATGGGGCCTGAATGATGTTATTCATTACCACACCACTGCTCCATGTAGTACAACTCTGTCGGCGAAGAGACTGTGTGATGAAACATGAACTTCAAGCGAGTAGTGCTCAAGCCCAACAATGTGAAAAGTGTCAGCGGAGACATGCCGCACGCCATGCAGCGACTTGCAAACGTACACCGGAGATCGTGGAACCTGAGCCTAGGAAGGCCGATGATCTTGGCGGCAACCTGCAGGTCACGATAAACCTTAGCCATCGCAACCTTCGGGTTCTTGCCCATCACGTACTCAGTGCAAACCCGAGTGGCACGTTCACTGAGAACAGTGATGACTTCGTTCGACAGCGGAACGCAGCGGCTACCGACGTGCAGTTCACCCGCCGTAAGATTCTCGCTCACCTTAACAGTAATGTCCGACCACTTGAGCCGCTCCAGTTCCCCACGGCGGATACCTGTGCGAAGAATGATGGTCACAATGCCGCGA
>JBEKQR010000191.1:0-8129 GCA_049519515.1 Candidatus Korobacteraceae bacterium | reverse complement strand
TTGTTCTTTTCACCAGCGGGGAGGATTTGTTCCCGCAGCATCCAGCCTGAAGATTCTTGAAAAAGACGATGGGCCGGGGTACCTCGTTTTGTTGAAGGAAGAGCCTGATGGCAACAGTCCAGCCTGTGACGACTGCCGAGGTCTGGATATTCCATTGTGCTTGGAGTACTGCCGCGAATTTGACGATCTCTACAAGATCTTACAGGAGTTCAAAGCCAAACGGCCGCAGAAGAACGGCGCAGTGCAAACGGAAGGAGGTCGCTATGGCGGGAGATAACGGACTTTACGCATATGCGGGCCTGACGCTGAGAGTCAATCTCAGCAATGGCTCGGTAAAAAAGGAGCCAACGCTCCCATACACCCGCGAATGGCTGGGCTCGACCGGAATCGCCATTAAGATTCTCTATGACGAGCTTCGCCACTGGGTGACTCCTTACGATCCCACCAACAAAATCGTCTTTGGGACCGGCGCGTTAATGGGAACTCCTGCGCCGGGAGCCTGCAAGATGAGTGCAAGCACCCTGGGACCACGGACCGGAGGCTGGGCCAGCGGCCTTGCCGACAGCTACGTGGGTGGGGAGTTGAAGTGCGCCGGTTACGACACCCTCATCATTGAAGGCAAGGCTCACAAGCCTGTCTACCTTTGGATCGAAGACGATACTGTTGAGATCCGCGATGCCCTGCACCTGTGGGGGAAAGATACCTGGGAGACGCTCGAAACGGTTCGAGATGATCTGCGAGATCCTTCTCTGCACATCCTTTCCATCGGACCCGCCGGAGAGAACGTCGTCCGCGGCGCCTGCATCATGCAGGACAAGGCCAGGGCCTTCGGGCGTTGCGGCACCGGAGCAGTGATGGGCTCCAAGAACCTGAAGGCCATCATCGCCAAAGGGTCAAAACCGGTCAGGGTTCCTGACCGGGAGCATTTTATGGAAGTGCTCCACGGCGTACGAGAGATGTTCAAGACCGCCCGCGGTGTTGACGTAATGCAAAAGTATGGCACGCTCAGCGCCATGCAGAGGAAGATCCAAAGCTGCGGCTTCATCTGGAAGAACTTTCAGGAAACATGGATCTCCGAAGAACTGGTCCGGAAGATTGATCCTAAGAAGTCCATCGAGAAATACCAGGTTGCGCGACAGAGTTTTCCCGGCTGTCCCATCGGCTGCGGACGCCACCTGCATATTAATGAGGGGCCCTACGCCGGGCTGATGACGGAAGCCAACCAATGGGAAGCCGTCGCCACGCTCCAGGGGAGGCTGGCAGTCGATGAGCCGACCTTCATGTTCAAGGCCAATGCGGTTTGCAACCAGCTTGGTCTCGACATTGACGCTGCCGGCGGTGCGATCGGCTGGGCGATGGAATGTTACCAGCGCGGCATTCTCACGCAAAAGGATACGGACGGCCTGAAGCTGAACTGGGGTGACGCCGGCGTCGTGCTGGAGTTGATCCGCAGGATCGCTTACCGCGAGGGTTTCGGCGACATTCTTGCGGAAGGGTGCGCCCGGGCGGCGGAGCTGATCGGGCGTGATAGCGGTTACTTTGCGATGCAGATCAAGGGGCAGGATCTCTATGAACCCTGCCGGGCAAACCTGGCTTGGTGTCTGGGAACGACGACCTCTACACGGGGCGGCGGTCACACCACCGGCGCAGTCGAGCCCCGAATCGGAATCGACGACGAAAAGATGAGGCGGATCTTCGACGTTAAAAACGCCGATAACCGTTTGGAGTACGAAGGCAAGGCCAAGATGACCGTCTTCATGGAGGCCGTGCACCGGGTGGCAAATTCTCTGGGGATTTGCCACTTTAATACGATCTGGGGAAACCTCGACCTGATCGACCTGCCCCAGATGGCTGAAATGTACTCCGCGGCCACAGGATGGCCGACCTCAGTCGCCGACCTGAAGCGCATAGCGGAGCGGCAGTTGAACTTGGAGAAAGCCTTCAATCTGCGGTTCACCAGTTTCGACCGCAAAGATGACATGCCGACGCCGCGGGACCTTGCCGAACCCATCCCTACGGGACCGCTTGCAGGCTGGAAGATGGACGTGGAAAAGTACAATCAAATGCTCGACGAGTATTACGACCTGCATGGATGGGACAAGAAAACAAGTTATCCCACTCGAAAGGCCCTGACTGCCCTGAACCTGGAATATGTGGCAGATGACTTGGAGAAAATAGGCAAACTTGGATAGAGCGGCATAGCGGTTGTTTTGAAGGGGCGCCCTAGGCCAGAGATGCCCTGTGTAAATGACTCAATTGATTTTAGATTTCCTGCTGTCTAGCACTGTGCGCAGCTTGCTCGCCAGCAACGAAAAGGTGAACGGCTTCTGCAGCAGCACAACTCCGGTGTTGAGTCCCTCCACAAAACGATCGGTGTAACCGGACATATAGATAACGCGTATGTCTGGATAACGGGTAGCTACGGCCTTCGCCACTTCGATGCCATCTATGTCGGGCATCACGAGGTCGGTAAGTATTACGTCAATTTTGCCGGTATGCTGCTCACAGACACCCATCGCTTCCTTGCCATTACCCGCTGCCAGCACTGTATAACCTCTTGACTGCAAGAACTGGCAAGCAGCATCGCGCAAAGCTTCTTCATCTTCAACCAGCAGAATCGCTTCTGAACCTCCGGAGCTGGCCGTCGCCGGGGATGGCTTCGAAGCCCTGGTGATTGGCTCTTCGACCCGCGGGAGGTAAACATCAAACGTGGCGCCTCGTCCAACTTCGCTGGTTAAGGAAATGAACCCGCCGCTTTGTTTCACGATGCCGTACACGGTTGCCAGCCCCAGCCCGGTGCCCTTGCCCCTTTCCTTGGTGGTAAAAAATGGTTCGAAAACGTGCGATTGGGTCTCGGCATCCATTCCCATTCCGGTGTCGGCAACCGACAGCTTGACATAGGTTCCGGGGACTATCGGGGGGTGTGCGGCTGCGTCTCGACTATCCAAATCCACGTTCTGGGTCCTGATTTTAAAGCGGCCGCCCTTCGGCATTGCGTCCCGCGCATTGACCGCCAGGTTCATGATGATTTGTTCCATTTGGCCGCGGTCCACTTTCACCCGGCCAAGCACAGGTTCAAGCGCCGTGACGACTGCAATGTCCTCTCCCAGAAGGTTGGGCAAAACCCTGCCCAACTCGGCGATAACCATGTTGAGGTCCAAAACCTCAGGCTCCAGCACTTGTTGACGGCTGAAGGCGAGCAATTGCCGCGGGACCGAGGCCGCACGTATCGCCGCCTGGTGAATCTGGCTGGCATAATGCGCGACCTTCTCATCGGCGACCTGGCGCTGCAGGATCAGGTCAGCGTAACTGCTGACGACCATCAGCACGTTGTTGAAGTCGTGAGCAATGCCTCCAGCCAGACGCCCGATGGCTTCCATCTTCTGCGCCTGCCAGAACTGCTTGGCCAGAGTCTTGCTTTCGGTCACGTCCTGGACGAAACCGCTAATTCCTTCGATTCCGCCATCTGCATTACGTATTAGGACTGTACTAGTACGCACGGTGATGGCGCGCCCATCCTTCCGTTTCCAGTCGTATTCGGCATCCTTGACCGCACCGGTTTCGATAAGCTGGCGCACCATCTGCGCCCGGTCCTCGGGATTGCAGAACACATCGCGCGCGAGGTCCAGCGCAAGCAACTCGCTTTCGCTGTCGTAGCCCAGCATTCTCACCATTGCGGGATTGACCATTACAAAACGCCCGTCCTTAGACCGGACAATTCCGTAAGGAGAAGTTTCGATGATCGAGCGATACTCCTCTTCGGAGCGGCGTAATTTGGTAATGTCAATCACGATGCCGATCATCCGGCGCGATCCGTCGCGAACCATCACGCCCCGCGAGTCGACCCAGCAGGTAGTCCCATCCGGCCTGATGACGCGAAACTGCGCCTCATACGCCTGGCTTAGACCCGAAGCAACCGCCTGAACCGCATTGGCGACTCTGGGCCGGTCTTCAGGATGAACCCGGTCGAGAAACTCTTTTCCTGTGCCGCGAAAGTTGTCCTTCGTGTATCCAAGTTGACGATAAACCTGGCCCGACCACACGCGCGCATCGGTGCTAAGATCCCACTCCCACAATCCGATCGGGAGGGCGGCCTGCTCGGCCAATTCCAGGCGTTGCTGCCATTCCCGGGCCGTCTGCTCTGCCTTTTTCCGCTCGGTGATGTCGCGGGCCACGACCTCGATGGCCCGTGACCCTTCCCATATAATTGGAATCCCGAGACCTTCGACAGCAACCGATGAGCCATCCATCCTCAGGAAAGCGCACTCCATAGGCGGAGACGCCACTCCTCGTTCGAAATCAATCGTGATTTGCTTCTTGATTTTTGCCAGGTCGTCCGGGTGAACGATCTCCAAAATGTCCTTCTTTGCGATTTCCTCCAGCGTTCTTGCTCCAAGCAGCCTCAGGGTTGCAGGATTGGCGAAGACAATCTTCCCTTCAAGGTGGACGAAAATCGCGTCGGGTGATGCCTCCACCAGATTTCGAAATCTCTCCTCGCTTTCCGCCATCTCGTTTAGCGCACGGGTGCGCTGCTCGCTCAGGGCCCTTTCGCGAAGGGCGCGCCGGATAGCAAGTGGAAGCCGGGCAAGCTGGTTTTTGAGAACAAAGTCCGTGACTCCGTTCTTGATATGCTCCACCGCGACGTCCTCGCCCACTGTACCGGAGATAAGGATGAACGGGATATCCGCCTGGCGCTGCCTCGCAATCGGCAGGGCATCTGGTCCCACCCACCCGCGCAAGTTATAGTCGGCCAGGACCACATCGTAGGTCTTGGCCGCCAGGTGGCTGGCGACATCCGCAAGCGTATCGACAACATCGGCGCTCACCTCGAACCCGGCGCTGGAAAGCTCGAGCAACGCCAATTCCGCGTCATTGGCATTGTCCTCGATAAACAGGATGACCAGACTTTTGCTTTCCCCGGCAGGTTGCGAAGTGAGAGCCATTTTCAATCTCCTGCCTTGGCGAAAAACGCCTTGGCCGGCGGCGGATCGTTCACCAGCAGCCAGTAGAACCCCAATTCCTTGACCTTGGCGCGGAACTCATCAAAATCCACCGGCTTCTGGATATAGCTGTTAACCCCAAGGTGATAGCCCCTGACCATGTCCTCCTGCTCTTTTGACGAGGTCAGGATCACAACCGGAATCGCCTTGGTGCGGGGATCGCTCTTCATTATTCGCAGCACATCCAATCCGTCCACCTTCGGGAGCTTCAAATCCAGCAGAACCAGCTTGGGCGCTCCGCTCGCCAGCTCGGCAAAGCTTCCCCGGCAGAACAGAAAATCCAATGCCTCCTCGCCATCGCGCGCAACCTGGATGTCGTTGGCGAGATTCTCGCCCTGCAGTGCATCTAACGTCAGTTCCACATCCTGCGGGCTGTCTTCAACCAGCAAAACCTGTACTCCTGGCATTATTCCCCCCTCGCGGCGGTCAGGACTTTGGTTGGCGTACCAGTTTGCGAACCGCCCAATGTAAAGTAGAACGTCGCTCCCTTGTTCAACTCGGCCTCGGCCCACACGCGGCCGTTGTGCTTGTGAATGATCCTCTGCACCGTGGCCAGGCCCACGCCTGTGCCCTCGAAATCTTCTGCCCGGTGCAGGCGCTGAAAAACCCCGAAAAGCTTGTCGGCATATTTCATGTTGAAACCGACGCCGTTGTCGCGCACAAATATTACGGTCTCGCTCGCCTGCTGCATCTGCCCGGCCTCGATCACGGCCCGGTCGCATGGGCGGGTGAACTTCACCGCGTTTGCGAGCAGATTGCTTACGGCCTGCCGCATGAGAGCGGGGTCGCATTCCACGAACGGCAAAGTCGCGATTCTCCACTCGATTTGCCGGTCGCCGGTTTCCTTCATAAGTTCGGTCCGCACTTCCTCGAACAGTGAATTCAGCCCCACGACCTGCAACCGCGGCTCCTGCCGGCCGACCCGGGAAAGCGCCAACAGTTCATCCACCAGCCGGCCCATGTTTCGTGTTCCTCCCCGGACTTCCTCCAGGTAGTGGCGTCCCTTCGCGTCCAGTTGCTCGCCGTACCTCTCCAGGAGCATCTTCGAAAAGCCATCGATGTGGCGCAGTGGGGCCCGCAGGTCGTGTGAGACAGAATAGGTGAAGGCTTCCAGTTCTTTGTTGCTGGCGGTCAGCTCGGCCGTGCGCTCCAGTACGCGCTGCTCAAGCTCGGTATTCAGCCTTGCCAGTTCCTGCTCCACCCGCTTGCGCTCGGTGATGTCGCGCGCCGCGGCGAAGACACCCTCTACCTCGTTGGTTTCGTTCCTGAACACCGAGGCGTTGTACAAGACATCTGTGACCGCGCCCGATGCGCTGCGAATGGCCAGCGGATAGTCGCGAACCACTCCCTCGGCAAACACCTGCTGGTATCCCTGCCGGGCCTTCTCTGGTTCGGTAAAGTAATCTGAAAAGTCGCTCCCAATCAGCCCCTCGCGAGAGATGCCCGTGACCTTTTCCGTGGCTGCATTGACACCGGTGATTTTGCCCTCGCGGCTGATGGTCACCAGCGGGTCCAGACTGGCCTCGATCAGGCTGCGGGTGTAGAGCGCGGCTTTTTGCAGCGCCTTCCCCGCCCGCTTGCGGTCGGTAATGTCGCGCGCGACGACCGAGGCTCCGGTTATTTCGCCGCGGTCATCCTTCAGCGGCGAGATGGTGACGGAAGCATGCACCCGCCGGCCATCCTTGCACACGCGCTCCGATTCGTGTTTGACGGTTTCTCCCCGCCGGATGCGTTGCAGCAGGTCATGCAGTTCCTGATGGCATTCTGGCGGCACTACAAGCATCATGCTTTGGCCGATTGCCTCGGCGGACCTATAGCCGAAAAGCCGTTCGGCGCCCCGGTTCCACGTGGTAATGACGCCGTCGAGCGACTTGCTGTAAATGGCATCGTCGGAGGACTCGACGATCGCACTCAACCGGCGCAATCCTCCTTCAATCTTTTCGACACTCCGCCCGATTGGCAGGGCCAGGGTGAGGCCGGTGAGCGATAGCAGAATCGTGCCGGCAATCGTCCACCAGAGCCAGTGCCAAATCTCTGCCATCATGATTGCTTTGGGCACTCCGATCACCACCGTCCAGCCGTACGTCGCCGAGCGGCTGAAGCTGTTAGACAACGTGACGCCCTCGAAGTTGATAGCCTCTTGCGTCCCCTCCACGGCATCTCTCATCCGTTGCCTCATAACGGGGACGGCTGGCCGGCCGGCAAACTGCTCCGCTAAATGGGTCCGGGCAACAACGACTTGATTGCTGTCCAGGATTCTGCCTATCCATTCCGGCGGGAGCTGCTGCTGTGAGAGAACTTTGCTGAAGCGATCGGCGGGAGTAACCATGGCCAGGTCGTAAACGACTCTTCCGTCGCGGAACACTGGAACGTCCACACTGATCACCAGGCGCCCGGTCACGGCGCCCCTAAAGACGTTCGTGATAATCGGCTTCTCCGCCGAATAGATCTGGCGAACCGCATCAGGCTCGCCACGCTTGGGCAAAGGCGCGCCAAACGGGCGAAACGTATTGATAAGCTGCTGCCCCGTAGCATCCGAAAGAATAATGTCGGTATCGGGGTGAGCTTTCAGAAGCATCCCCGCCTGACGGTGAAATGCGCGCAGGTCGCCGGAAACGAGCGAAGGTGAAGTAGCGAGTGCAATCAAGCTGGCCTGCATGTTGGACAGCTCCCGGTCAACCACTATCGCGAGAGCTCGTGCCGTTTCCAGCATGCGCAGTTCGGTAAGCGCCCGCTTGCCCTGATAGTTGTAGTAGACGAGAAATCCGGCGGCGATCCACACCGGCAGCACACAAGCGGCAACCAGAGATGCCAGCCGCAGCCGAAAGGAAGCACGACGGCGGTTTGCAACCGATGCCTCTGCTGCAAAGCCGAACTTCCCCGGTTGATTGGAACCGTTCATACCGCTACCTCGATTACGCAAGGCAGTAGCATGTAAACTCCTGAGTTGCAGTTCCTGAATATCAACAGAGCTGATCGAGGCGGCGGTTGGCCATCGTGGAAAAGGATTAGAGCGGATTCATAGTTGCTGTACCCCGTAGCCGCAGTGGCGGAACCAAGCGACAGCGTTCTCGTGAGTGATCAACGAGATGGCTTCCCCGGCGGCCTGTTCCAGCACTTCCAACGCTC
>JBEKQR010000190.1:0-8136 GCA_049519515.1 Candidatus Korobacteraceae bacterium | reverse complement strand
TACATCGTCAACGGCGACGGAGTCATGCTGATCGCCGCCCGCGCCATGAAGCAGCGCGGCACCCTGGCGCAGGACACCGTGGTGGCCACCAGCATGTCCAACATGGGCCTGGAAAAGTGCCTGCGCGAGGCCGCCATTCTCCTGGTGCGGGTGCAGGTCGGCGACCGCTACGTGCTGGAGGAAATGCTGAAAACCGGCGCCACCCTCGGCGGCGAGCAGTCGGGCCACATCCTGTTCATGGACGGCGAAGCCACCACTGGCGACGGCCTGCTAACCGCGCTTCGCCTGCTGGAAGTGCTGGGCGGCGCCGGCCGCCGGCTGAGCGAGCTGCTGGCGGATTTCAAGGTGTTTCCGCAGGTGATCCGCAACATTAATGTCCGGGAAAAGATGCCTCTCGACTCGCTGCCGCAGGTAGAGGCGGCTATCAAAACAGCCGAGGAGGAACTCGACGGCAACGGACGCGTCGTGGTCCGCTACTCCGGCACCGAGAAAGTGGCGCGGGTGATGATCGAGGCGGAGACGGAGGAGCTGGTGAACAAGCACATCAACGCCATTGCCGAGGCCATCCAGAAGGCGATCGGGGTGTAGAGTCGATACTTGCGCTTCCTCGCTCGGGTCTTTTTTTCGGCGTCCAGTTTGGCCTTGATTTCCGAATGGGGAACGGCAACTAGACGCTGTATAAAATTCTCGGGGTGTTTACAAACTCCGCTCCTTGTCTAGCTAAGTGCTGACGTTTGAATAACTTACACAAGTCCTTTATTTATAATGATTTAAGTTGAAATCACGCTGACGCCTGCACTATCCTTATCTTTGTGGCGAACCTTCAAAATCCAAGCCTCTTCCCGAACACGGTTGCGCAGGTCATTGAAGGACTGCGCCGTATTGGTTATCACGGCGCGCTACTGGAGAAAGATTACAAATTCCCCGATTGGTTTTCTGGCGGACACGAGTGGAGCGTAGCTGCAGCAGCGTTCGGACAAACTCCGATCTCCTATGACTCCGCGTGCATCGGAGTAGTGGAGTCGAATGGATTACGAGAGCAATCCCTGATTAACAAGTGCCGTTCGTTGGGTGCGCCAATAATTCTAGAAGTCGCTGCAACGGAGATTCGAGAGTGGGCTGTCTCCCGAAAAGAAAACGGCCATGGATTAAGAGAGACATATCCCGCGAGTCGAGTGAGTGACATGCTCGCTTCCCGTGCCGCAGAATGGCGTCCGCAAAACCTCTTGCGATTGAAGAATGTTGGCTCGTATCAGTGGAATCAACAACTCGGGCTTTTTGTCGGATTACTGCCGGAATTGGAAGAGCGTATTCAGCAAAGCCTTGATCCACTTTTGCGGGAGACCCTTTCACAAGTCCGACGATCCTACGTAGATTCCACAGGTCGAGAACCGAATGCCGCTCAGATATTCAAGCTGATTTTCTGGACGCTCACCGCAAAGGTCTTCTACGATCGGCAGGTGAGTGGGTTTTCAAAATTATCAGGAGACCCCGACGCGCTATTGGAGTCAGTTGCCAGGCACTATCGCGAAGACGTACCTCGCCTGCTTACTCGCGAAGCTCGCCAAATAGCGGCGGAGCGCATCTGGAAGGAATTTGATTTTAGGAACCTCTCGGTTGAGGTTCTTGTGCAGATGTGGTCAAGCACCCTCGTTGACGAGGAAACTAAACGCAGACTCAGCATACATCGCACATCTCGCACAATCGTGCGTTACGTAGTGGAAAGAGTGCCTTTCAGCAGTTCGTCTGGCGACGACAAACGCATCATCCTAGAGCCGTGCTCTGGTAGTGCAGTCTTTCTGTTGGGCGCGATGAATATTCTCAGACCGAATCTGTTTGCGATGGATGCTTCAGAAAGGCACAAATACTTCGTCAATCACTTGGCTGGAATTGAAGCAGATCCATTTGCTGTTGAAATTAGCAGGCTTGCATTGACTCTAGCCGATTTTCCAAACCCGAACGGTTGGGACATTGCGCAAGGGGACGTATTCGACAGTTCCATCTCAGCGGATTATCTAAAGAGAGCGGCGGTCGTGCTATGTAATCCGCCGTTCAGCGATTTTGACAGGACAGAGCGAGAGCATTACGGCTTGCCTTACGTGCAGCGGCCAGCGGCGGTATTGGGTCACGTTCTTGATTATCTGCATCCTGAAGGTGTCTTGGGTTTCATATTGCCGAGGACCTTTGTGGACGGGCGAGGCGCATACGCTGAGTTGCGCGAACGAATCGCTAAACGTTTCGCTTCCGTCGAAATCACCCTGCTACCCGATAGAGCTTTTCCCGCAGATGCCGAGATTGCGATTTTGATTGCCTCCGATCCAATTCCGCACAATGGATGTCGCGTCATCAATCGGAAAGTTAATGACGGCGCTTTGCCTTGGGCTGAATTTGAAGAATCACATCAGATTTCCAGTGAATATGCTGCTGAATTCTCGTTTGAAGAGGCTAACCGTTCACTGTTAGTTCCCGAACTCCCGGAAGTGTGGGACTTTTTGGTGGACAATCCTGTATTGGGAGATGTTGCGGATATTCATCGCGGGATCGAGTGGAACATTCCACTCACCGAGAACGGCAAAGAAACAGGAAACAGGTCCAAAGTAATCCAGGATAGCCCAGCGGAGGGATACAGGCTGGGTGTGGCTCCGCAAACAGAATTCAAGATGTTCGAGCAGCCATCGACTAAATATCTGAACGTTCGTCTCGAGTTACAGAAGGGCAACCCGTGGCGTCACCCATGGGATAAACCCAAAGCCATTTTAGGTAAGGCTGCGCGCTCTCGTGGTCGCTGGAGAATGGCGGCATTCCCAGACAGCATTGGTTTGGCGTGCTATCAAACATATTTTGGAGTTTGGCCGAAGTCGAATGCATTTGATGAGTGGTCGCTATCTGCAATCCTTAATTCACCAGTCGCAAATGCGTTCGTTGCTACTCGTGAAGGCAAGACCGACATAACAAAAGAAACACTGATGCTGATTCCTGCCCCGGTTTTCACCGAAGCTCAGCGAATCGAATTAAGGAAGCTCATCAAAGAGTATCAGAGTCTCACTTCGGAGATGCCACTTGAGAGTGTTAGAGGCGATGCGGAATCACTGCTGAAACAGATTGACGCTACCGTGTTGTCAGGATACCGGATGCCTCCACGAATCGAGCGACAACTATTAGATTTCTTCAGAGGACAAGACAGGCCAATCAAGCACGCATTTTCGGAATATTTCCCCGCTGATTTTCAGGTGTATTTCTCACTCGCTGAGTATTTGTCGCCAAATTTTGCGTCGGCAAGTGTTGGCGAATTGCTGAAGCGAGGGAAGGAGCTGCCTCCCTCGTGAACGGCTATTTGATGGACACGAACCATGTAACCGCGTGGGAAGCACAGAATGCCAAGTTGCTCGCGAAGCTCAATTCACTTCCCCAGAAAACGCTGGTGGTTACATCTGCCATAACTCTCGGAGAAATCTCTGCGGGGCATGAGATGACTCCTGGAGACCCTAAACGTCGGCATCAGGTAAAAACATTTCTGAATATCTACGCCGTCCCGTATGTGGTACCTATCAGTAACTATACTGAACCTTCTTACGGCCAGATCATGGGCAGAATCTGGAAGAAATGGCCACCCGCCAAGTCCAGCACCTCAACGGACTACCATCTGGCTTCGCTGAGCGTGAACATCAATGATGTTTGGGTCGTCGCCTGTGCTTGGGAACGCGGCCTGATTCTTTTGACAACCGACAATATGACTTCCATCAAGGCAGTCGTTTCCGAGGTTACGTGGGATAACTGGCTTTAACCCTGCCACGATATCAACGACTTAGAAGAAATAGTCAGTCAGCTATATTATTGCCCTTACGCAATCAGTCCTGCTTTATATCCCGGCAATTCGGCCCCTCGCCGATCTCGACCACCAGCGGCACGCGCATCTGGTAGACCTGTTCCATCTCGCGCTGCGCCAGCTCGCGCATGGGCTCGACTTCGTCGCGCGGAGTCTCGAAGACCAGCTCGTCGTGCACCTGCAGCAGCATGCGCGAGCGCAGTTGCCGCGGGCGCAATTCGCGGTCGATGCGGATCATGGCCAGCTTGATCAGGTCGGCCGCCGTTCCCTGCAGCGGCGTGTTGACCGCGGTGCGCTCGGCAAAGCTGCGCAGGTTGAAATTCTTGCTCAGAATGTCCGGTATGGGCCGCACGCGCCCGAACAGGGTCGTGACCCGCGCTTCGCGCCGCGCCTGCTCCAGCGTCTCGTCGATGAATTGCCGAACTCCCGAATACTTGGCGAAGTAGTCGGCGATGAACTGTTTTGCCTGCGCCTGCGGAATGCCGAGCTGCTGCGCCAGGCTGAACTCGCGCTGGCCGTATATGGTGGCGAAGTTCACGGTCTTGGCGGCGGCGCGTTGTTCTTTTGTGACCTCGGCAAGCGGCACCCCAAACAACTCGGATGCCGTCGCCTTGTGCACGTCGCCCCCGCTCAGAAAAGCGCGGACCAGCAACGGGTCGCCGGAGAAGTGCGCCAGCAGCCGCAGTTCGATCTGCGAGTAATCGGCGGCCAGCAGCACGTTGCCGGGCTCGGCGATGAAAGCGGCGCGAATCTCGCGCCCCAGTTCGCTGCGGATGGGAATGTTCTGCAGGTTCGGGTTATAGGACGAAAGCCTGCCGGTAGCCGTTCCCGCCTGGTTGAAGCTGGTGTGCAGGCGGTTGGTCCCGGCGCGGCAAAGCAGCGGCAGAGCATCGACGTAGGTGGACTTCAGCTTGGAGAGCTGGCGATAGTCGAGCACCAGCCGGGGGACTTCATGCTCGGCGGCGAGCGATTC
Source organism: Candidatus Korobacteraceae bacterium (assembly GCA_049519515.1). Lineage (GTDB taxonomy): Bacteria > Acidobacteriota > Terriglobia > Terriglobales > Acidobacteriaceae > CAWBRT01. Next base: position 3,337 of record JBEKQR010000190.1, on the reverse strand, counting down.
CAGCACGTCCTGCGCGGTAGAAATGGTTTTGCCCTTGCCGTACTTCACCGGCTTGGGCAGGTTCAATTTGTTGAACAGCACATCGCCGAGCTGCTTGGGCGAGTTGATGTTGAACTTCACGCCTGCCTTGTCGTGAATCTCGCGCTCTTTGGCCGCGCAGTCGCGCTCCAGGCGCTGCGAGAGTCCAGCCAACAGCTCGCAGTCGAGCTTGACTCCGGCCTCCTCCATGCGCGCCAGCACCGGCACGAGCGGCAGGTCGATCTCCTCATAAACCTTGCTCAGCCCGGCCGTCTCCACCTCCTGGCGCAGCGAAGCGAGGCGCCCGGTCACGTCCGCCGCCTCGGCTACCTCGCCCGAGAGCTTGAGGCTCAGCTTGCGCAGGGCGATGTCTTTCAGCGAATAGGACGAGTAGGTGGGATCGAGCAGGTAAGAGTAGAGCATCAGGTCGTGGCGCGCGCCGCCGAGCTCGATTCCGTAACGCGCCAGCGCGTGCCGCAGCGACTTGGAATCCGCAACTACCTTCTGCAATGCCGCATCGGCCAGCATCTCGCGCGCCGCTTCGCGCAGACCGGCCTGCGCCAGATCGACGCGCCAGGCCGAGCCCGCCTGCGTTGAAAGAGCCAGCCGCAACGCCGGTGCTTCGCTGCCGGCGGTGTCCGGCGTGAGCAACAGCTCTCTCTGCGCCTCCGGTTCCTCGTCCTCGGATGCTGCCGTTTCCGGCTTTGCCGTTGCCCCGTCTTCGTCTTCGATTGCCACCGCCAGCGCGCCGCCCTTGGCGACCGCGGCCACCAGCGCCGCAATGTCTGCCGCAGACTTGGCGTCGCGATAATAGGCTTCGCCGATGGCGGTCCCTTCTTCCAGAAACTCCTTCAGCAGCGAGCCGAATTCCAGTTCGGCGAACAACTGGCGAGCCGCGGCGATCTCCGGCGGCTGCGCCCGCATGGACTCGGCATCGAAGTCGACGGCCACATTGCGGTCGATGGTCACCAACTCGCGGCTCAGCAGGATGGCGTCGCGGTTGTGCAGCAGCGATTCGCGGTAGGTCTTGCGTTCGACCTGTTCCGCCTGCCGCAGCAGGTTGTCCAGCGAGCCGAAGCGCTGGATCAGCTCCACCGATCCCTTGTCGCCGATGCCGGGAGCCCCGGGAATGTTATCGATGCTGTCGCCGCGCAGGGCCATGACGTCGATGACGCGTTCAGGAGGCACGCCCAGAATCTCCTCGACCTTGGCGCGGTCGCAGATCAGGTTGTCCTTGGGCGGATTCAGCACCGAGATTCGTTCGTCCACCAACTGCAGCATGTCCTTGTCGCTGGAGACCACGAACACCGGGTAGGACTGGCCGGCAGCCTTGGCCGCCAGCGTGCCGATTACGTCATCGGCCTCGAAGCCGCGCACTTCCAGGATGGGAATGCGATAGGCTTCGAGCGCGCGCCGGATGTAGGGAATCTGCTGCGCCAGGTCCTCGGGCATGGCGGCGCGTTGCGCCTTGTATCCCTCGTAGACCACCTGCCGGTACTCGCCGCTCTCGCGGTCGTACTTGCGCAAGGCAGGCATGGCCGCGGCCTGCTCGTCGCGGAAAGTCGCGCCGGCCACGTCGAAGACGGCGGCGATGTAGGCGGGCGCAAAATCCTTGCGCAGTTTGTTCAGCATGTTCACGAAAACGTAGGTGGCGCTGGTGGGGATGCCGGTCTTGGTTGACATCGGACGCTGCCGCGCCATGGCGTGGTAGGCGCGAAAGATGAACGACATGGCGTCGATCAGGAAGATGGCGTCCTTGAGGCGCGTGCCGGGCTTGGGGGCAGGGGCTTTCTTGCCGGAATCGGCGGCAACCGCTGCCTTCGACCCGGCTTAGGGCTCGGACGGCGTAGCCACTCCGGTAGCCGGCGACTTGGGCCCTTTCGATCTGGTCTTCTTTTCGGGCAAGGGAAAATTTTAACAGGGGTTAGGGGTGAGAGGTTAGGGCAGTTTAGGGATTAGTGTGGCTTCCGGGTTGACTGTATCCATTCTCGAGATGTCATGCGCTGGTGCTCCACGTTCGCCTGCTTTTGGCTAACGTGGGGTAGTTTTGGCGGCTTTGTATCCGCAAGGGTGCGTACGAGACGTCTGGGTGGAATGCTGAGTGCCGCATGGGCCTGTGGCCAACACACGACAATGAAATGTAGCGCTGGTCTCCAGGCCGGCTGTCCGGGGGGCGTCCACGCCCGCCGACGAACTACCCCACCTTAGCGTCGAACAGCGCGACGCGAAGGTGGGGCACCTGGCAAAACGGAGTGTCCTACTTTTGCCGCGCCTCCGCCTCTGCCAGCCAACCCCGCCGCAGCTTCTCCTCCGGCACGGACGAGAGATAGGGCTTGATATCGAGAATCGGAGTCCGGTCGAGCATATCGATGCCACGGACGCGCAGCAGCAAGCCATCGCGTCCGAGCAGTTCGACGACGGTAAGCCCAATCGGGTTCGGACGCCTGGGCGAGCGCGTGGCGAAGACGCCATGCGGACGGCTGTCGCTCGGCGGAGTGCCGAGCAATTCGAAACCTTGCGAGCGGTCGAACGCCCAAAGAACAAAAAGGTGGGAAAACCCCTCGATGTCGGTCAGCCCGGGCCCGAATTCCGGCAGCACTTCGAGCACACCCTCAGCCTCGTGCTTGGTGCCCAACCCTTTGGGAATCTCTGCCGTGGTGGCGTAGGGACTTCTCACGAAGCCGATCGGACTGAACGTGAACAGAGTGGACATGACTTGCCTCGCACGAACCACCGCGTTGTTCGCTAAATCAGATTGGTAAATGGTGTAGTCGCTCAGGGGTTATTGAGACCTGCATAAATAATGCCCCAACCCATTTTGCACCGTCCCTACGGGACTCGAATCCAATAACTCTGCCTTCCCCGCACTGAAGTGCGGGGCTAACGAACATTGCGCCTACGGCGCGTGGTTCCAGGCAACCCAAAGCTCAAAGGTTCACACATTCAAATCGTGGCGCTAACGAACATTGCGTCTACGGCGCGCCGTTTTTTTAATCAGCTCTAAATTTCGATTACTGTGCTTACGAAGGCGGGAATGAACTTCTCGCCAAACCGCTCGCGCAGTTTTGCCATCATGGCGAAACCCGTGCAGTGATTGGCCGCGACCACGTCGGGAGCAAACGATTCAAGTTGCGCCAGGGTTTTTTCCTGCTGCTCTTTCCCCACCGGCCCCAAATGGGTCCCGCCAATCCAGCCCGCCAGGCGCGAAGCGCCTGTAACTTTCATTCCCCAGTGCACGGTGTTGACCAACCCGGCGTGCGTGCAGCCGCCGATCACCACCAGTCCGCGCGGGCCGGCGTAGAACAGCGAACAGTCATCC
>JBEKQR010000189.1:0-8198 GCA_049519515.1 Candidatus Korobacteraceae bacterium | reverse complement strand
CGGAACGAAAGGGCCTGTTGCACCCCGTCATGCGCCAACCCGGCGCGTGCCGGGGCCCCCCCCGCGTAACACGTCGGCGGTCATCGTACTTTAGTTTCCCCAGGACTCAAGTTTCTAACGGCTTTCTCGCGCTTTCTGTGTTACCTATCATGAGGGAACTCTGGCCGGCAACATGGCTGTTGACCGCTGTTGGTTCGGGGTGCTGGAGGGCGTTTCAGAGCCGTGAAACATGCGGCTTTTAGCTCTAGGGTGAATCGCTGGTTTAGCGCCTTGGTCTGTTTTTAGGGTGGCAATCCAGCAGCAACTCTCGTATGATTTCCAGCATCTTACGTTTAGGCGAAGCCAGGTAGCTGCCGGACGTGCTCAGACACGGGCAGGGTCATTGTCAAATGAGTAACGGTCGTTTGCTGCAACGAATTGCGGTTGTTTTTTTGACGGCGTTCTTTTTCTGTGCCGCCGGCTTTGCCGCCTCGCTCTCTTCAACGGAATATTCCCAAGCGCAGAAGAAAAAGATCACTGAAACTCCCAGTACAAAGAAGCGCCTGAGCCGGGTGCGGCACAAGCGTCCGCCGTCGCGCCGCGCCCGCCAGCGTTACATTCAGCACTGGCAGACCAGCTCTTTTGCGCACGATCAGGGCACGGGCGACACAATCGCGGGCGAGGACGCGGTGGTCCGCGCCGCGGCGGTTGACGCCCTCGGCGGCATGAACGGCACGGTGGTCGCCATCGATCCCAGTAACGGCCGTATCCTGGCGATGGTCAACCAGAAGCTGGCGTTGTCATCCGGCGGCCAGCCTTGCTCGACCATCAAGGTAGCGGTGGCGCTGGCCGCGCTGAATGAGAATGTCGTCAAGAAAGATACTCCCGTGTACCTCGGCGGCGGCTGGCAGATCGATATGACCCGCGCCCTGGCGCACTCCAACAACCGTTACTTCGAGTTGGTTGGGCAGCAGCTCGGCTTCGAAAAGGTAAGCCAGTACGCGCGCCAGTTTGGCCTGGGCGAACTGGCGGGGTGGAACATCCCCGGCGAGCACTTGGGGATCTTCCCCAGCCAGGCGCCAGCGGCGAAGCTGGGCGGCGTCGGCAAGCTGTGCTCGTTCGGCGAAAGCATCTCCCTTACCCCGTTGCAGCTTGGCGCCTTGATGGCCGCCATCGCCAACAGCGGCACCCTTTACTACCTGCAACATCCGGCCACGCCTGAGGACGTTGCCAACTTCCAGCCCAGGGTGAAACGCTATCTCAACATCGCTTCCCTGATTCCCGAGGTAAGCCCGGGAATGGCCGGGGCGGTCCAGTTCGGAACCGCCAGAAGCGTGCAGGAAAACTTCACCTGGGCGGAGGTTCTAGGCAAGACCGGAACCTGCTCCCGGGACGGCACTCGCTTCGGCTGGTTTGCCTCCTATGCCAACACGCACTATGGGCGCATCGTAGCCGTGTTCTTCCTGGAGGGTGGACGGTCCACCTTCGGCCCCAAGGCCGCCGAGCTGGCCGGCAAGTTCTATCGCAATCTCCAGAACCACGATTACTTCACCGCACACGAGCTGGCGCCCGTGCACAGCAGTGGCATTTCCAGCGGCGGCACGCTGCAATAGATATTCTTCAGCTACGGCAAAAGGCCTTCCGCGTGGAAGGCCTTTTGCTTTCGTCGAAAAACGTAGGGCAGTTCTTCAACCGGCTGCCGGCGCGAACGTCTCTAAACTGCTCTAAAAGTCAAACCTCCGGGATGCGAAATGCGCAATTCCCAGAGGTTTTTCAATCTTCAATCTGAAATCTTCAATCTGCAATCGTCTAAGCTTCGGTCTCCATTTCGGACTCGATCGCTTCCCGGACTGCGCCGGGTTCAGCGGGAACCGCTGTGCTATCCGTCGCCGGCGTAGAGAGCTTTGTCGGCGGCTGCAACAGGTCGGCTCCGCGGGTCATGGCCACCCGGCCCGAGCGCGACATCTCCAGCACGCCGAAGGGCCGCAGCACTTCCAGCAAGCCATCAATCTTGTCGACCTCGCCGGAGACTTCCACGATCAGCGAGCCCGGCGAAACGTCCACCACGCGCGCGCGGAAGACCTTGATCAGGTCCATCAGGTGCGGGCGCGAGTTCTGGTTGGCGGCCACTTTGATCAGCGCCAGGTCGCGCTCGACTGCCGGCCGTCCGGTGATGATCTCCGCCAGCAGGACGTCCACCAGGTTTTCCAGGCTGGCCTCCAGGCGGTGCGCCCCGGCCCGGTCGGTGTTGACCACGATCGTCATGCGGGCGACGCCTGGGACCTCGGTAGGACCAACGGTGAGCGAATCGATGTTGATGGCCAGCCGGCGGGCGAGCGAACCCACACGGTTCAGCACGCCCGGCTTGTGCGATACGTAAGCGACAATTGTCTGCATCTCGTCCTCAACGGGACATTGACCTGATGGTTCCGGCAATGTCCCGGCTAATGTGCCCTCAGGAGTCCTGCGAGGTTTCAACCAGCGGCGTAGGCCGGCGAATCATCTCGTGCAGCGACGCCCCGCCGGGCACCATCGGATATACCGAGTCCTCCTGCTCCACCCGGAAATCCAGCAGCACGGTCTCCGGAGTCTCGCGCGCCGTCCGCACCGCGGAAACAGCCTCGCGGCGGGTGGTGATCTTTTCGCTGCGGATGCCGAAGGCATTGGCCAGAGCGCAAAAATCAGGCGCCACCAGGGGCGTAGCCACGTAGCGCTTGGCATAAAAGAATTCCTGCCACTGGCGAACCATTCCCAGGTAGCCGTTGTTGATGATGGCAATCTTCAGCTCCAGTTTCTCCTGCACGATGGTGGCGAGTTCGCACATCGTCATCTGGAAACCGCCGTCGCCAACTATCACCCAGACCTCCGCCTCGGGCCGCGCGACCTTGGCGCCGATGGCCGCCGGCAGGGCAAAGCCCATGGTGCCCAAGCCGCCGGAGGTGACCAGCGAGCGCGGGTAATTGTGATGGTAGTACTGCGCCTCCCACATCTGGTGCTGGCCGACATCGGTTACCACCAGGGCTTCGCCGCGGGTCTCCTTCCAGAGGTCGTTAATGACGTGGGCGGCAAAGAGGTGTCCGGTGTCGGGCAGGTTCTGGATGTCGCGCACGGCGACATCGCCCTTCAGCTTGCGAATGTAGCAATGCCACTCGCTGCGGTCGCGCTTCTCCATGTGCGGCAGCAGGCGCTGGAGCACCTGGCGGGCGTCGCCAACCAGGGCCACGTCGACCTTCACGTTCTTGTTGATCTCGGCCTGGTCGATCTCGATGTGAATCTTGCGCGCGTGCGTAGCGTAGGTGCGCAGGTCGCCGGTCACGCGGTCGTCGAAGCGCATGCCGACGGCGATCAGCAGGTCGGAGTCCTGAATGGCATGGTTCACCCAGGCTTCGCCGTGCATGCCCATCATGCCCAGGTTGAGCGGGTCGCTGGCCGGAAATGCGCCCAGCCCGAGCAGGGTGAGCGCCACGGGAATATCGCCGGCGCGAACAAACTCGCGGAAAATCTCCATCGCGCCGGAAATTACTATGCCATGCCCGGCGAGGATGACGGGACGCTTGGCGCTGTTGATCAGCTCTATGGCCTGGGCAAACTCCGCGTCGAGGTTGACCGCGCGCTTGCGCTTGACCGGCAGCCGCGGAGCGGAAGTTTCCCAGTCGAATTCGCAGGTCCCCTGCTGCGCGTCTTTGGTTATGTCCACCAGCACGGGACCGGGCCGGCCGCTGGCGGCAATGACGAATGCCTCACGAATGGTGTGGGCGATGTCCTCGGCGTGAGTAACCACCACGTTGTGCTTGGTGATCGGCATGGTGATGCCGGTGATGTCGACCTCCTGGAAGGCGTCCGACCCCAGCACCTTGCTGCTGACCTGGCCGGTGATGCAGACGATGGGCGAGGAGTCGAGCATGGCCGTGGCAATGCCGGTAACCATGTTGGTGGCTCCCGGCCCCGAAGTAACCAGGGCGGTGCCCACGCCTCCGCCGGCGCGGGCGTAGCCGTCCGCCATGTGGGTGGCGCCCTGCTCGTGGCGCACCAGGATGTGGTGGATCGGAGATCGTCCGAGCGCGTCGTAAGCCGGAAGAATGGCGCCGCCGGGATAGCCGAAGATGTGCTGCACGCCTACCCTGGCCAGCGTTTCACAAATAATTTCCGCCCCAGTCAGTTTCATTCCTGCCTCCCACCCCAACAAAAGCAAAGGCGGCGTTTGTCGGGGCACCCCAACTCATTAACTGAATCCGATTACCAATTAAATCCCGATTACCAGGAACCGCACTCACCCCGAGTGGGTCCGCTTATAGCAGGCCATATACCATTTTCGGGTATCCAATTAGTTTACGGCATCCGGCGGGAAAGTTGCGCGTTCAGAACACAGCATTAGCAGAATCATAGAGCATTAGCAGAAGTTAAGGAACTGTAAGCCGATGGCCGCCACGGCCCGAGTTGCCGTCCGGCAGAGCTCATCGGCAACGATGGGAGCGGCCAGGACCCAAAGCGTCCACGAGAAAACTCCACTTCCCGGCATCAAACTACTGACCATCTGCTCAGGTGTCGAGATTCCAGAGACTCCGCTCCTCACGCCCGCTGTGCGTCTCAACCTACTCCATGCGGTGCTGCGCCTCCTCCAGAATGCGTTTTGCCCGGCTCGGGTTGTAGACGCCGCAGGAGCAGAAGTGCGCCATGTAGCCGGCTGCCTCCTCGGGAGTGCGGCGGCCCTCCTTCACCCAGTCGATCATCTTTTTGGCGAAGCTGTGGCTGATCATGCCGTGTCCGCACATGGTCGTCAGAGACAGCACCTGGGTGTTGGGCAGCTTCTCCGTCTTGCCCTGGAAGCCCAGCGAGTAGCCTATGCTGTGGCGGTTCTGGCTGGCGGCGTCGCAGCAGTTCTGGGCGCCGGCGATGGAAGTAGAGATGTTGATGCACATGCCCAAGTCAGCCTCTTTGACCGCCTTGACGAACTCCTGCGCCGCCGGCAGATTGTCGAAGACGGCGGCGGCGGTAGTGTAGCTGTCCAGCTTGTCGATCACCGTGCGGAAATCCGGTTTCATCTCGCGCGTCCAGTGCGCCGTGGGGTGCATATCCTCTGATGGCCGGTAAGCCCCGCCGTGGATGGCGTCGCCGAGGTTAACGGGCTTGAAGGGCAGAGCCATCTCCAGAAAGCGCTTGAGCTTGGGCACGCAATCCTCGTCGTTCTTGCCCTTGCAGGGCATGGCAAAGACGATGTAGTCGTCGCGAAAGCTTTCCGATTTGCCGTAGCGATGCAGCGTGTTTGTCATGCCTGCCTCCCGGGATTCCCGGCAGGCGCTGCTGTTGTGCCTGCGGGGGTGGCTAGCGCGCTGAGATTGGTAATGCGGCCCAGGCCGAGGTTGGTCTTGGCGCGCTCCAGTTTGTATCCGAGCCTTTGGAGGTTCTGGATGACCTCGTGTTCGGCGCCGTTGTCTTCGCAGCGGGCGCCCACGCCCAGGGCGACCACCGTGTCCAACTGGCGTTCGGCTTCGCGCACCAGGGTGATGATCTCCTCCATGCGCGCAACGGGAACCTTGATTTCGACAATCGCCGACAGGATCTTCTCGTTGAGGATGTCCTCGCGAATAGTCCCTTTCTTCGTGTCCGTCATCAGCATGGCGATCGGGTTTTTCTTTTCGAATTCCAGCCCGGCCTTCGCCAGCGCCTGCGTCATGCGCTGGATCTCATGGAAGCGCACGCCCACGCCGGGCCGTCCGAACTCGATGGTGAAGCCGGCCTCGCCGCGATTGACGCGTCCGCTGATGTCGTTGGTCTTGACCTCCTCGGTGCCGCGGCCCTGCACGCCGGTGGACTCGTGCGGCACCCGCGGGTCGGAGAAGGCACGGCGCACAACTCGCGGCCAAGCCAGTTCTTCGGGTTCCAGGGCGGAAGTGGGGCAGACGTCGGGCTCAGGATCGAAGCGCAACCGCATCATCTTGAACAAGGCCCGCAGCCCGCGAACCAGGCTGGGGTTGAGATGCTCCTTGCTCATGCCGTTGAAGCAGGTGAAACACTCGACGCACTCGTCCTGGTCCACGGTGGCGCGGTTGATCTTCTGGTCCACGTAGATGGCGCCCATGGGACACACGTAGGTGCAGTTCCCGCAGGCAACACACTTGTCGGAATTGATTCTCACAGCAATCCTCGAAAGCGGCGCCATGCCTTCCGCATGCCGCCAATTGTCGCTCAGTGACTGAAAAAACGGTAGGTGCTGCAAGAGTATTGCTCAGTTTACCCGGGTTTGTAAAGCGCCTGGCGTATGTTCTTCATCTTTATGGGAGGGCCGCAAGATGGGAGGGCCGCAAGCCCACGTGATACTGAAGTTTGATGGCAGGAAATGATCGAGTGGGTGTTTCCGTTTGAGAGCTGTCATGCTGAGCGAAGCGGGGTCCCCGGCAAACGCCGAATGTACGTTTGCTGGGGTGGCGGAGCGAAGCATCCCAAGACTGCTTGTAACAAAAACGGAGCTGAAGGTTTTCTATAAAAGACCAACGGCGGCGCGGAGTGGGACACTCCCTTGGGATGCTTCGCGTCTCCTCTGGAGCCGCTCAGCATGACACCCGAGGCACCATGTTAGATTTTCGCGGGACATACCTTTTCAGGAAACTGCCTCAGATATCCACGCGTCTTTCGCTTCTGCGTCTCGCGTACCAGCACGGGCTGTAACCGAGATGCGGAAAAAGCGAACGGACGCAGGTCTGCGTTTCCATCTCGCCGGGAATGATTTCGGTTTTCCCGTTCTTCTGCAGCATGTAGTAGATGCGCTGCACCTGCACGCTGTCAAAAGCGTTGCCGTGGCGGGCGACACGGAAGCGGAGCACCAGGTAGTCGCCGGCAAAAACCACGGCCGTCAGAGCCAGCAGCAACAGAACCGCCCTGATCAGCAACCGCTTCATGGCGGCTGCCGGAAAGCCGCCTGAGCGCTCGCGCCCCAGGCCGGAGAGGCCGCCGCTGGTGCGCTCGAGAAGGTCGGAGATCCGCTGGTAGTAGCTGCGGCCGGAAGACATGGGAATGCTCTTCACCGTCAGAGAGCCTGTACGGTCACATTGTAAAGTCCACCCCGGCAAACGCAACTATGGCGAACGGCCCCTTACCGTTTGCCTTCCAGTTTTTTCTGGTCGTAGGTCACCTTGGCCTCGAACAAGGAAGGGCTGAGTTGCGGGTTGTACTCAACCTTGGTTACATACCGCTGAAAGGTGATTTCGCCATTGCGGGTATGCTCAACGAAATGGGCGGTCATCATTCCCTGCTCCGGACGATATTTGTCGTAGGTGTCGACCTCCTCGGTTTTCAGGTGGTCGAGCGGATCGCGGTAGGTAAACGACTTGCGCAACGGCAGGTAGTTGCTGGCGTCTATGGCAATGGTGACGGACTCGTCCCGGGCGCTCAGCAGCGTGACCCGTTCGACTTGGCGGTTTTCGATCACGCTGGGGCCGGCGTATAGCATGAGCGTTTGCGGGTCCTTGAGCCACTCTCGCGCCACCACTTCCATGGAGCGGGCGCGGCGGCGCAGATAGTCCTGCATCTGCTTGTCCGGGAGCGCCGCCGTTCCCCGGAAGGTGATTTCATATCCCTGGTCGCCGTTGACGATATCGATAATGTCGCGCTTCGGGGTGAACTCGATCCGGTCCTTGTCCGGGTACTGCCAGAATAGCCAGTACTCGTTGGCGGCTCCCTTCGCTTGGCCGCGGTCGAAGCTGTAAGTGCGGCCCTGCTCGGAGCGGCTGGTATAGGCCAGATAGGCCTTTCCGCCCAGGGCAGTGACCATCTTCTGCAGCAGCGTCCGCGCCTTTTGCGACTCCGCTTCCGGCATCGAGGCCGCATTTGGCGCCTTTTGCGCCGAGGCGGGCGCGGGAGCATTCTGCGCCTGTACGGGCACGAGAAAACAGCCAAGGACCAGCAACGCTATCATCGAATTTTTCAAGCGAACTCCTCTTCTTACGCCGGCGAACTTCTACAGCCGGTTTCCAAAATCCTTTGCATCAGAGCACGGCTTCAGCTGTGCCTTATTGCTCTACCTGGCTAATGTCCTAAGCTTCTGGTGGAAGCCCACGCCTTCAGGCGTGGGGATCAGAGCACTAGATATGATGCGGCTTTACAGGCTGCGGAAAAACTCGAATGCTCCATCATTTTTGAAAGGGCGCGGCTTCAGCCGCGCCGTAACGGCCCTTTATTTTCAATATCCCGAGCGGGCTTCAGCCCGCGAGGGATCTGCATTT
>JBEKQR010000188.1:0-9543 GCA_049519515.1 Candidatus Korobacteraceae bacterium | reverse complement strand
CGGGTGACCACGGCATGAACGACAAATCCCGTGAAGATGGTACGCCCAATGTGGTGTTCCTGGAAGATGAGTTAAATGCCCGTTTTGGCGAAGGCGCCGTTCGAGTGATATGCCCGATCACCGACCCATTTGTCAGGCACCACGGCGCGCTGGGATCGTTCGTGCGGGTTTATCGCAAGAACGCAACCGGTCTGGACGTGTTGATGCAAGCTACAAGATCGCTCCCTGGCGTTGAGCTGGTGCTTGATGGACCGGGCGCCGCGGAGCGCTTCGAACTGCCGCTTGACCGCGAAGCGGATTACGTTGCCATCAGCCGGCGAGATGCCGTGATCGGCGCTACCCGGGCGGAGCATATAGTGGAGTTCGGTACCCGGTTGCGTTCGCATGGAGGCATCTCCGAGCAGGCGGTTCCCCTGATCGTCTCCCGGCCGCTCAACATGAAATACCTGCACATCGCGGAAAGCCGGCGACTGCGTAATTTCGATATATTCGAGTTGGCTCTCAACGGCGCAGAGTCTCCAGCCCCTTTGGCGGTAAATAAGTAATGATAAGTCGGCATGTGATCACAAATCATAGCGGCCCGATCCCGACAAACCTTTCCGGGCGAGTAGGCGGGACTCCGCCAGTCGCACTGCGGACACCGGTGCTGACCAGTATTACGTTGCGGTAGTTCGGTACAGAGTGGCAATCCCAATCCCCAACTGACGGGAGATCGCCCGCCAGGAAGCCCCAGATGCGCGCAGGGCAGCTATTCTGGCGGCGTCCACGATCCGAGGGGGCCGTCCCAGTCTACGGCCCTTCGCTTGTGCGTTCCGCAGACCGGCCTTCACGCGCTCCTGGATCAGGGCTCTCTCGAACTCGGCCATGGCGCCGATGATCTGGAACATTAACCGGCCCGATGGCGTGCTCAAGTCCAGATTGTCGCGGAGGCTGACGAACGCAATCCCGTAGGCTCCGAGATCGGCCAGCGCATTGACCAAGTGTTTTAGCGATCGCCCGAACCGGTCGATCTTCCAGACCAAAATTGCGTCAAAGCGGCGCCGGTAAGCGTCGGCCATCAACCGGTTCAACTCGGGGCGGGATTCCTTCGAGCCGGAGACGCCTTGATCGGTGTGTACCTCGGCATGGTTGGACAGGTAGTAGTCGGCCAATTCCTTCATGGTGCGCTGGCGCGCCTCTTGCTCGATGGCTTACTGCTTCTTGCTTGACAAATATCGGAAACATAGTCTAGCGTCCGCTTATCTTATCAGAAGGGACTTTATATGACCGGTAGAAAGATGGTCGGTAGAAAGGATCAACCATCAGGCGCGTGGCTTTGAGGACGCGGTACCGGAGAACGCGAAGGCGGCGGCTAGAGTCGCCACAGGGGAGATCCTGAAACGCGAGTTCCATTCTGGCTGGGTGGCGGTCAGGATCAATGCCATTTCCGGTAGCGACTGGCTGGAGGATCTTCTCAGCCTCCGGAAGTCACGGTTGGATGCGGTAGTGATTCCGAAAGTAAAATCGCCGGACGACGTCTTTGCGGTGGATGCTGTTCTCTCAACGTGGGATCCTGAGCGTCGCGTGGGGATACAAGCATGTATCGAATCGGCGGTCGCGCTCAGTGGCATTACAGCGATCACTCTCGCGAGCGATCGGTTAGAAGCGCTGCACTTTTCTGGCCTGGACTTCTGCGCCGACTCGGGTTTCGACTTCGCGTCCGAAGCGGCGTTAGCGTACCCTCGTGCGGCGCTTTCCGTTGCTGCGCATGCCGCCGGTATCGTCTGCGTGGACTGTGCATACCTGAAGTATCAGGACCTGTCCGGCCTGCTTCAGGATGCCCTCGAAGCCCGGCGACTAGGCTACCGCAGAAAGTGGGCTATTCACCCCAAACAGATAGCGACGATCCGGCAGGCTTTTGCGCCAGGCCCGGAGGCGGCGAGACGGGCGGACGACGTCCGCAAGGCTTATGAAGCTGCGAAAATCCGCGGTGACGGTGTTATTGCCCTCGAGGGAGAGATGGTTGACGAGGCAACGCTGAGGTTGCTGGATAGCGAAACTGGAAAGCGCCTCAAGGAGAGTAAAGACTGATGCCAGCCAAAAAGAGGCCCGTATCCAAGACGCATGTACCCCTCGGCAACGTGCGGGTGCTTGAGTTGGCACAGTACATTTCCGGCCCATATGTTGGCCAGATGCTGGGCGATCTCGGTGCCGAGGTGATCAAGATCGAACGACCAGGCACAGGTGACCCCTTCCGCGGATGGACCGGGAATACGTACAGCCCACACTTCGCGGCATTCAACCGGAACAAGTTCAGCGTGGCGCTCGACCTGAAGACTTCTCCCGGGCAAGAGGCATTCCGGGAGCTTATCAAAGATGCGGACGTGGTTATCTGCAATCTGCTGAGCAGCACGATCACGAGTTTTGGGGTGGAGTACGAGAGGCTCGCCCGTTTGAATCCTCGCTTGGTCTACTGTTTAATCTCCGGCCTCAAGGATGAGCAAGGCGATAAGCCGACATACGATACGGTTGCACTTAGCGTAGGGGGGCTACACGGACTTATGACCTCCGGTGCTGCACCGAAACCGCTAGGCATCGCGCTCGCCGATATGATTACCTCTTGGTGGGCTGTACAGGGCATTCTGGCTGCGCTTGTCGAGCGGTATGCAAGTGGCAAGGGGCAGATGGTCGAGATTTCGATGGGGGATGCGATTATAGGGTCTCTAGGAGATATGGGGACCCTGTACCTCCAGACCCGCCGCCCAATAGATTGCGACACTAGGCCTGCCATGGCGCAGGCGTACTGCGTGAAAACAGCCGATGACAAGAATCTAACGGTACACACGTCCTCGTCTGAGAAGTACTGGAAGGCACTCGTCGAAGCTGTGGACCGCCCCGATTTGTTAGTGGATGGTCGCTTTAACCCGGTGGCGGCTCGCATCAGCCACTACGAGGACCTATATTCAGAGTTGGCCAGCATCTTTAGACAGCACCCATTATCCTATTGGTTGTCCAGATTAAAGAAAGCCGACGTGCCGCACGCGCCAATAAACACGATGGCTGATCTATTCAATGACGGCGGTCCCGGTGTCACTCAGATCGTTCGTCAATCGCGTGGCGACGGCAACACGGTCCTCAGCATCGGGTCTCCGATTCGCCTCTCACGGACGCCGGTGACATACCGGCTACCGCCTCCGCTTCTGGGGGAGCATGGTCTGCCCGGGCAGCGCCAGCTCGCTCGTAAAGCGAAATAAGTCGGCCAGAGCGGGACCGAAATTGAAAGGGACGCTCGATAAAGTTGATCGTAGTTAAACACCATTGGCAACCGAATCCGGGAGGGGCCGGCAGTGAACAATGAACCGAAGACTTTAGATCGTGCTTCAGTAGTAGACGCCCTCAAAGACTACATCCTTCAGGTGAATTATCGCGGGTACAACCCGGATCACCGCAAGGTGCTCTCGGTACGGCGAACAGATCGAACGGCGTGGCTTCGTAATGCGGGCGTCCCCGTGCGCTGGGAAGTCTATTACTACATTGAAGGCGAATTGTTCCCCAAGAAAGGGATGACGAGGCTTGAAACAGGAGAATCACCGCAAACGTTGGCGGAGAAATTGGTAGAGGCAATATGGGAAAACCTCGTGATCTGGAACGGCTATGACTTCACCCCTACCAGCTCTGGCTTGAACCGAAGCGTCTATTCTGGTCCACCTCCCGTGCTTCTACCAGAACAGCCAACGAAGTAGGGAGGGCAGCCATGAGCAAGTCTAATGATCCACAAAGCGGGTATATCACATTACGTTTCACCAAGCACGGAGTCGATCTCCCTACGATAGTCGACTTTCTTAACGAACTTGTTCGCACCGATCCTCGCAACGCTTTACCAGAAGGCGACAATATAACAATCTGGGAGGAACCTGTTGTCGGTGTTGCTGCGGCTAACGATCCGCTTTTTGAAACGCTAAAGCAACCCCAAGCGGTCGGACCGATACATGCGAACCCGGAATATTGGCTCCCAGGAGCAAAGTCGGTTATCAGCTTTTTCTTGCCTTTCTCCCAAGCCGTAAAGAAAAGCTACGATCGCAATTCCAGCTTGCCATCTCTTGAATGGGTCTCCGCAAGACTAAACGGTGAGGTGTTCGTCAACGTGGTCCGGCGGTCATTGTCACGCTATCTTGAAAGCCAGGGTGGCCGGGCAATCGTTCCCAATCTGGACGTTCGTTACGGTGCCGTAAATATGGTCCCTAACTGGTCGGAACGACACGTTGCGTTCATCGCCGGAGTCGGTAGCTTTGGACACCACTGTGGGCTTCTGACCGCCAAAGGCGCAGCGGGTCGAATCGGCAGCGTGGTCACTGACTTCGATATCACGCCCACCAAGCGTCCGTATAACCGCGTCTATGAGTACTGCCTCTGGCACTTCGACCGCAGTTGCGGAGCTTGTATGAAGCGCTGCCCGGTGGACGCCATCCGCCCTGAGGGCAAGGACCACCAGATTTGTATCACGAATCACGCCAAATACATCCGTCCAGCGTACCTGGACTGGGGATATCACTCGTGCGGCCACTGCCAAACGTGGTTGCCGTGTTCGAGCGGAATTCCGGCCAAGATCCTGCGGAAGCGGATGAGCACTTTTGTCCGGTGATAGGAGTACGGCAGCTATCGTTTTATGTGCATACAAGATCGTTGCGGCGTCGTGGCAAAGCGCACCTAAGCATTGAAATTTGCTTGACACCGCGGGCGGAAGCGCTCACAGTGACTGAAACCTGAACTAACAAACACAGTTTGGTACCGCGGTCATTAAGGTCCGCTAGCGTGGGGATCGTCTGACCGGCAGGCTTAGAGTCCTGAGAGGGAAAGCATGCAATCAGGTTCACAAACAACGGTCGCTACCTCGACTCCAGAGCAATTGGTGTCCACAAAAAAAGCAATTTTGTTTGTGGCAATTTTCATTCTCGCGTACATGACCAACGCTTTCGACCGGCAGATTTTTGGCATGTTGCTGCCGTGGATCTCCAAAGCATACAATTTCGATCTCAAGACCGGGGGATCGCTAGCGACTATGTCTTCGCTAGGTTTGTGCCTCGGCGGTATTCCTACGGGATACCTGATCGACCGTTGGAACCGAAAATCAACGCTGCTGATCGGAATGGTTATTTACGGCGTCTCCACGCTTTTAACCATTTTCGCTTTTGGATTTGCCGATCTAATGTTTTACCGGACAGCGTTAGGCATCGGGGAAGCCATGCAGCAGGCTGTTCTCTTCGCCGTCGTATCCAGCGTCTTTTATAAGAAAAGGGCGATGGTGATGGGAATCATAAACGAGGGTTTCGGACTGGGAGGCTCTGTCGGACCCTATTTGGCTACAAAGATGTTATTGGCGACCAACAGCTGGCGTACCCCGTTCGTTGTTTATTTCGCGGTGACCCTCTTCATGGCTTTGGTTGTCTGGGTGATGGTTCCGAAGACATTCACTGAAAGTAAGGGGCCAGTCCAGAAGAAGGCGGAGGCGGTTCAAGTCGCACCTAACGTCCCATCGAAATTTTGGAACCACAATTCGGTTCTCTGTACGCTATTCCTGCCATTTTTCGGATTGATGGTGTTTGGCTATCTCGGGCTATATCCAACTTTTCTTATCAAAGAGCTTAAGTTTGCACCGATGGTCGCGGCGTCATGTTTTAGCTGTTATGGTATTGGCGCCGCTTGGGTCATACTGGGCGGCTGGCTAGGAGACCGCATTTCAACACGCTGGGTTATCGTGGGCGCCTATGCTGGCGTCATAGTTACCCAATTCTTGCTTTTTAACGGGGCAACCCAGCCTTGGCAGCATCAACTGTTAAGCTTTTGTGAGGGATTTTTTGCTAGCAGCACTTTGCATCCGAACTGCGTCGCTCTTATGCAAAAGAGTGTCCGGCCAGACATGATCGGTCGAGCTACTGGTCTTTTCCAATTGTGCTTCTATACTGGAGGCGCTCTTGGAGGATTCCTGTTGGGTCTTCTAGTGTCCCACCTAGGGTGGCATGTCGGTTCGCTAATTCAGCAGGTGATGGCACCTGTTATTTGTCTGTTTGCGGTCTTATTGATCAAGAATGATCAGCTTTACATACCCGCCACTCGGTAGCGACGGCTATACATATCTGCCGCCGGGAGTTCGTACCTTGGGCTCCAAGGTGGCAGAATGGTAGGGTGTTTTTCGGCGGCTGAGGGGTTTAATATTGCGGTTGCTGGACTTGGCTGCTGGTTCTTCGTAACCATTTATTTAGTTCCCGACCCATGCTTCGGACAGTGTAGGTGAACTATGAGCACAATCGACAATCTTCTTGATCCCATTGTTATTCCCCGTATGGTGAGAGTCAAACAGCGCTTTGAACGCCCCGTCATCCACGACGTCGTCGGGGAGTTTAAGAAGAAAATCGCGCAACGAAATGTCATGGCAGAACTCAAACCTGGACAACGAATTGCGATCGGTGTGGGCAGTCGGGGTATTGCAAACCTACCGGCAATCGTGAAAGCCTTGGTCGCGGAATTCCGCAACGCACGTGCCGAGCCGTTTCTTGTGCCAGCCATGGGCAGCCATGGTGGAGGCACCGCCGAAGGCCAACGCGACACACTCATCCGCATGGGCTGTAGTGAAGAGTATGTCGGCGCCCCCATTTTGGCGACCATGGACGCCGTTAAAGTGGGAGTTGCTGCCAATGGCTTGCCGGTATTCTTTGATAAGAACGCTCTTACGGCTGACGCTACGGTATTTATAAATCGCATCAAGCCTCACACGGCATTTCGTGGCCCCTACGAAAGCGGACTTCTAAAATTCATTGCAATTGGGCTTGGCAAGCACAAAGGCGCTGTCATTTGTCACGATCTCGGATTTGAGGCAATGGCAGAGAATATTCCGGCAATAGCCCGAGTTTCGCTGGCAAGGACCAACATATTGTTTGCCGTGGGGCTGGTCGAAAATGCCTATCACGAGACGTGCAGGGTCGAAGTGTTGCGAAACAATGAGATTGAGGCGAAAGAACCCGCGCTACAAGTAGAAGCTAAGCGCTTATGTGCAAAGATCTACTTCGGAGAGTTTGACGTACTCGTCGTGGATCAGATGGGCAAGGACATCAGCGGCCCAGGCATTGATCCAAATGTAATCGGCAGACATCATACTAGACTGTGCTCCGGCGGGCCGTCGGTCAATCGTATTGCAGTTCTAGACGTTACCGATAAATCTCATGGCAACGTGAATGGTATCGGGATAGCCGACGTCACTACCAGACGCCTTTTTGACAAGATTTCTTTCGAACACACCTATCCGAACGCTCTGACATCGACACTTCCGTCTGGCACTAGGATCCCGATGGTAATGAATAACGACAAACAAGCGTTGCAGGCCTGTATCAGGACTTGTAATCGCTTGAACAAAGAGGATGTGACTGTTGTCCGAATCAAAAATACCCTTGCTCTTGATGAGATAGAGATTTCGGAGAATCTCGGTGTTTGCGCTAGGCAGATCAAATATGTGGAACCGTGTGGTTCTCCGTATGATCTGTCGTTCGACGCTGCTGGCAATTTGTTTTGAACACATGCCTGCGTTTAGCATAGTGACCTATGCAAGGAGGCCAACGTGCAAATGACATCTTCAAAAGAAAATAAGTGGCTGTGGCTTCATACGGAGGACAACGTCGCTGTTGCATTGGCCGACTTTGCCAAAGACGATCGTGTTCTTATGGACGGCACGGAACTTGTTCTTCGGCAACCGGTGGATTTCGGACACAAGTTCGCACTGAGGGATATTCCGCAGGGCCAGCCGATAGTCAAGTATGCGGAGACTATCGGGATCGCCTCTCAACCAATCACTGCAGGCGACCATGTGCACGTACATAACGTTCAATCGCTTCGGGCAAGGAGGTCGTGAGCTGTGAGAGAACTTACTGGCTACAGAGACGCAGACGGGAGAGTCGGGATCCGCAAGCACGTACTCATACTGTCACTTATGTCGTTTTGCAACCGGGCCACTGAACTTATAGCGCAGTCGGTTCGCGGCACATTGCCACTCGTTCATCCACATGGGTCGATGGAGATAGGTGTTTACCGTGAAAGACTCGACCGTTGCCTTCAGGGTGTGGCGCTCAATCCAGATGTGCACTCGGTGCTGGTGGTTGGCTATGAATCCAAGGCAACTGCGAGTTTTGTTGAGGGTCTTCGCAAACTCTCACGGAAACCGATTGACTCGGTGCTGCTTCCCGAAGGGGGGACATCGAAAGCCGTTTGGTTGGGCACTGAAAAGGCCATTCAGTTGGTGACCGCAGCATCCGAGACCCACCGGCAACGAATTACGATGCAGGACCTAGTGGTTGGGGTCAAGTGCGGGGGGAGCGACGCCACCTCGGGCATTGCTTCGAACGCTGCGGTCGGAGTCGCTGTCGATCGAATCATCGAGAGCGGCGGAACAGTGATTTTCTCCGAAACTACGGAAATACTGGGAGCAGAACACATACTAGCGCGGCGGGCGAAGAACGATAGCGTGGCCCAGAAGATCACCCGGGCAGTACAGGAAAACGAGCAAATGGCGATGGCTGCCGGGATCGATCTCATGGGAATTAATCCAGTTCCCGACAACATACGTGGCGGAATCAGCACCATCGAGGAGAAATCGCTTGGCGCCATTCTCAAGACCGGCACCTCCCCGGTTGAGGACGTACTAGGTTACGCGGAGGCGCCTTGTAGGCCCGGGCTATACTTCATGGACTCTCCGTCGGCAGCAACGGAAGTCATGACCGCCCTTGCTGCGGCGGGAGCGCAATTAATTCTGTTCTCCACGGGAGTTGGCAACCCCGCAGGTAATCTGATTGCTCCCGTCCTGAAGATCACAAGCAATCCGCGCAGTGTTGCCAGAGTAAGCGAACACATAGACGTGGACATCAGCGATGTACTCGGCGGCACCATGTCGATACCGGAAGCGGGAGAACGAGTCCTGGACATGATTGCCGCTTCAGTGAATGGACGGGTAACAAAGTCCGAGGTGATTGGTCATCTGGAGTTTGCCCCAGTGGCCATTGGGCTCTGACGAGCCGCGCGCTCCTGTTTTGACCGGAGCAGTCCGACAGCTTCTAGAGCAAAAGCCTGACAAGTGCTTAAAGACCAGGGCATGTACGACCTCACCCCCCTGCCATCCAAGCTGCCTCGATTTCCGGCACTCAGGTACCTGGTGTCAAGGGCGGAGTAGGCGATGAGGCGTGAGGCGCGCGCTTCATGGACCTGGCAGCGCCATCTGCGGGCGTACACCACGCGGACGCCGCGTGAAATACCGTTGGGGTTGCTGGTTCGATTTCCGCGTTCCCGTGCGCTCCATTTGCGCTCCGTTTGCCTGATTTAGGCTGTCTTGCAGGGTCTTAGGTGTCATCCGCTGGTCTTCATGTTGCTGAAAATACGTTTCGTTGTTGATTCGAGTCCTACCTGAAGAGCGATTCTTTTTTCAACCGTGTAGAGCATCCGGATGTCCGCGGTAATGCTGTCGTACTGTGCTTTACTCACGTGTGGGGACAGACAGACCCGTCCAAAACGAAAACCCATTCGCCA
>JBEKQR010000187.1:0-8234 GCA_049519515.1 Candidatus Korobacteraceae bacterium | reverse complement strand
GTGCCCTGGTACCTGCGGGCGTAATTAGCAGCACTTGCCCTCATCTCATTTAATCCAGCATCGACGATACCCTGGGCTCGGGCGGCGTAGCGCGAGAGGCGTTTTCCTGCCCTATTTGGCCAAGACCTGCTGGGTCCTGTTCTTGCCCCTTCCTGCTGACAGAATCGAGTATATTCCGTACTTTTTCCGCCAGAGCACTCAGCGAAAACGGCTTCTGGATAAAACTGCCGGGTTCCAGGACACCATGATTGACAATCGTGTCATCCGTGTACCCGGACATATACAGGGTAACCAACCCATTGCGCGAAGCCAGCTTACGTGCAAGTTCAGGGCCGCTCATCTTCGGCATGATCACATCAGTTAGCAGCAAGTGAGTAGGTCCGGCGTGGCCATCCATCACCTCCAGCGCCTGCTGGCCATTGGAAGCTTCCAGAACCTCATACCCACATTCCCGAAGATACTCACCCACCGACTCACGCACTGAAGCTTCGTCCTCTACCAGCAGAATCGTCTCGCCCCGGACTTCGGAACTTGAAGGTTGTAAGGGAGCTGCTGTTGCAGCCGGTTTTTCGATCCTGGGGAAATACAACTTGAAGCAGGAGCCTTTGCCCACTTCACTGTACACCCAGATATATCCCCCACTTTGCTTAACAATGCCGTAAACAGTGGAGAGGCCGAGGCCGGTCCCTTTGCCCTTTTCCTTAGTGGTAAAGAAAGGTTCGAAAATGCGGTCCTGGACCTCCTTGGTCATGCCCGTTCCGGTATCGGAAATGGCGATCATTGTATAGTGGCCGGGTGAAAAGCCCCGATGCCGTGACGCCGTCTGCGCATCAACCACCGCATTGTGTGTTTCGATGGTGAGCCTGCCGCCTTTCGGCATCGCATCCCGTGCATTGATCCCGAGATTCATCAACACCTGCGTAACCTGGCCGGGATCAGCCATGACCGGCCAGGGCGGATCGGTTGGCAGGAATCTTAGCTCTATATCTTCCCCGATCAGCCGCTTGAGCATCTTGGCGGTGTCACCAACGACGGTATTCAAATCCAGAGCTTCCGGCGACAGTACCTGCTTTCGGCTAAACGCCAGCAACTGTTGCGTGAGAGAGGCGGCACGGCGCGTTGCCTTGAGCACCTGCTGGGTGTTTTTGCGCAGCCGGTCGTCGGGCGCAAGTTCCGCCTCAAGTGTTTCGGTATAACTGCTGATCACCATCAGCAGGTTATTGAAATCGTGCGCCACTCCGCCCGTCAATCGTCCAACCGCTTCCAGCTTTTGCGCCTGCCTGAACTGCTCTTCCAACTGCTGGGCTTTTTTGGCTTGCGTTAGATCGCGGATAAACGACGACATGCTGGCAATCTGGCCAGACTCATCCCGCATCGGCGAAACCGTAAGCGAAACGGCCTTCTGCTCTCCCGACTTGGTTACCCGGACAGTTTCATAGTCTTCCAGACTTTGGCCGCTTTCAATTGTTTTCCGAATATGTTGGTCGTATTCGCTTTTGCGCTCCTCGGGAATCAACATTTTTACGTCTTGGCCGATAATTTCGCTGGCCGAATAACCATACAGTTGTTCTGCGCCCCGGTTCCAGCTCAGGATGCGTCCATCGAGCGAAATGGAGAGGATGGCCTCGTCAGTGGTCTCCACGATGCGAGCCAACCTTGCCAACTCAGCCTGCGCCTTTTTGCGCTCCGTGAGATCGAAGATAAATATGATCGCCTCATCAGCGACGGTTGAAACTCCGCCAACCAACACCGGTATCCGCGAACCGTCCTTTCGCAAGTACTCTTTCTCATATGGCCGGAAGCTTCCCGTCTGCCGAAGCTCTGCAATCGCCCTGTCATGCATGGGCTTGTATTCAGGTGGCGTCAGGTTCGGCCACCGCAACCCGTTTGCGAGGTCTTCTCTTGTGTAGCTGGTCATGCTCAGAAAAGCATCGTTAGCGTCAATGATTGAACCGTCTTCACGATGAATCACAACGCCAATAATGTTGGAATCGATCAGCCTGTGGAGCCGTATTTCGCTGCGCCGGAGCTTATCAACTGCCTCCTTCCGCTCGGTGATGTCTTCGATAATCGAAATTTTGTGCTCATCATCCAGCTGTGCACTAATCGAGCGTACCCAGATTACCCTCCCATCTTTGAGAGCGTAGCGCTTTTCTAAATCGTAATTCTTCAACTTTCCCTGCATTAACCTATCCGAGAGATCCGCATTATGTGCAATGTCATCGGGGTGGGTTAAAGCCTTCCAGTCCATCTGCTTCAGCTCTTCCCCTGAATAGCCAGTCATGCGCTGGAACGCGGCATTCGTCTCTACGAAGCGATACTCTCGGGTTCCGGAAACGATACCCACGGGCGCATGCTCCAGGATGGCCTGCAACCTGTTCGCCGTAGCCCGCAGTTCAACCTCCGCCTGTTTGCGCTGGGTAATGTCTACCTTTATCGCGATGAAATGGCTGATTTCCCCATTGTCGGAGCGAACCGGAGTTATCGTTATCTCTTCCGAATAACGAGTGCCATCCTTGCGTTGGCCTGTCATCTCTCCTTGCCATACCGCGCCGGAAAGGATCGTGTTCCACAAATGCACATAAAGGCGCCCATCACATGTGCTGGGCTTCAGACAATTTAGCTCCCGGCCTACGACCTCACCGGCCGTGTAGCCGGTAAGCACGGTGTAGGCCGGATTGACCCACTGCACTATGCCTTGGCGGTCAGTGATGACGATCGCATTGGCGGCCGATTCCAGGGCCGTGGCTTGGAGACGCACAGCCTCAGTAGAGCGCTGCATCGAATCCAGTGTAAGGTCGAGTTTGGCGGCAAGGTGCAAAAAGGTTGACGCCAGCCGCCCGACTTCATCACCGGAACAAATCTGTCCGAGGCTATCGAGAGTGGAAGGCGACGGGTTGTAGCTCTCTTTCTTCTCAACATTGTCCAAATCGGCGCTGATCTGGGCAGCGGCCCGCTCCAGCTGCTGCAGCGGCCTGGTGACGCGACGAATAGCGACACCCCCGAGAACGGTTGCCAGCAATATTGCAGTTCCCGACAAAGCGAAGATACGCGCCCGCATGGCAGCGATCGGAGTGTAGCCTTCGGCCTGCGTGATCTGAATGCCAACCGTCCATTCAGTACGCGGAATGTGCCTGACCGCGAGCAGCATGGGAACGCCTACTGAATTGACGGTCTCTCCTGCTCCTTCAAAACCCCGGAGCGCGGCTTCCAGGATACGGTTTGTTCCTGCTTCGACGTAGGTCATTTCCCGCTTATCATCGGGATGCACCACGAGCTGGCGCGACTTGTCGAAAACGTACAAGTAACCCGTTTTCTCGAATCTCTGCTTGCGGTAGCCCCCTAATGCTTGTTCAGAAAGCAAGTCCATCGAGCAGGCTACAATGGCAAGAATCCGGCCCTTGCCATCGCGAACCGGAGCTGTAAAAGTAATTACCGGTTTCCCCGTTCGTATTGATTCGTAAGGCTTGCCGATGATCCCTTTCCCGTCCTGGATGGTGCGTTGGTAGTATTCCCGATAGGCGATGGACTTCCCGCGCAAGTTGGGATGAGAAGGATAATCAGCTAAAAGCCGTCCCTCGCTATCGATAAGGAACATTCCGTTTTGATACTTTGGAAAGACTGCCGACATTTTGCGGAGGTAGGATTCGACGTCACCAAGCCTGCCCGCCGCCAGCGCCTGCATCGGGAACGTGGCAGAGACGGCATCGCAGTCTGTTAAGCCCTCATCCACAACAGCTTCAATGCCACGCGCTGCAATCTTCGCCTGGCCATCCAGTCCCTCAAGGGCGCTCTGTTTGAGCGATTCCGCCTGATAATGCAGCAAGACTAAACTGGTGGTTGCGAGCACCGCGAAGAAGGTGGCTGCGATTAGCGCCGTCGTTTTGCCGGCAAGGCTCACGTGAGATTGGCTATCACTAGGCCAAAGCCACTTGCCAATAGCAGCGGCCGTCTTCGTGTAGCCAGACATAATAACGACCTTCCTTTGCGCCCTGAGATTGTAAGTTGGAGCCGCTTTGCCCGCAAGTTACTGAGGTAACAGGAGATAGAGGCGCATAGCCCAAACCGGCCTGCTTTCGGTTGCATTCTGGACAGCGCTGAGTGGCATTACCTGAATGGCGCCGCGCCCGTTAGAGGATGCCCGACCGATAAACGAACCACCAGCTCAGCAGCAATGAGAGGAACATCTCCGCCACGCCCCAGCCAAAAGGCAAAAACCAGCCGCCAAGGCTCAACACAGTAAACAGGAGCCAGAACAGTCTGCGGTCTGAAGAGCCAGCGCCCATGTCCACCCATGATACAAGGACACTGCCGGGCGCTAAGGCTCGCGAGTGTGGTAACCTTAGAGGCGCTTGATTAGAATACTGTCGAGGCGACATGAAGAACATCTACGTCGGAAATCTGGATTTTCGTATTACCGAAGATGAACTGCGGAAGGCATTTGAAGTATACGGGCAGGTCGATAGAGTCAACATCGTTACAGACAGAGATACTGGCCAGCAACGCGGCTTCGGCTTTGTTGAAATGACCAATGATGCTGAGGCCGAAAAAGCAATCGCTGGCCTGAACGGTGCCCTGCTGGGAGAACGTGCTCTTAACGTGAATGAGGCCCGTCCGAAAGGCCAGCGTACCTCATCCGGTGGAGACCGTGGCCGAAGCGGTGGCCGCGGCCGCTACTGACCGCCGACAATCCGGGAATCATCGTGCACTGAAAGCAGCCGGCCCTGAAATATCACTCCGGGGCTGGCTCTCTGCGAGTTTCTAAGCCACGAGTGCGAGCCCCGAGCCGCCCTCCCTGAGCCGTAAGATTTGACCCCGTAGGAAGTGGTCGATGGATCAACCTGCCAGCCCGTACATCCTCTCGTTTCAATC
This sequence comes from Candidatus Korobacteraceae bacterium, assembly GCA_049519515.1. Lineage (GTDB taxonomy): Bacteria > Acidobacteriota > Terriglobia > Terriglobales > Acidobacteriaceae > CAWBRT01. The sequence goes on along the minus strand of JBEKQR010000187.1, from coordinate 3,362 downwards.
CGAGCATTTTCATAGAGGCATGCGTCATCACTGGATGGTCTGCTGGGCGCACAAGCCGGACGAACTGGTGTCATGGGGGCATGCTCCAACACGGGAACTGGCGGAAGCGGCGGCACGGCAGGAAGTGACAGATTTGCTGTCGGGGGACAGCAAAGGTGGACGCGTGATCAGCGCGACAAAGCCATTCAGCCGTTGGCGTTGCTGATTCGCACCACCGGGTCGAGCCCAGCCTGCTGTCCTTGGCTATACCGATGGTATCCCGCCAGGTTCTCAATGGCGCTTTAAGATTCGGAATCGCACAGCCGTTTTCTGCCATAATTTTGTTCCCAAATGTGACCGGGGTCACAGGCCGATAACCGGCTTTTTCCTTAAAATCTTCACATCGGATTGTGGGGTTTTGTCCTTACATAACACGGAAATAACCAGGAACGGCTCTGTCCGCCGAAGGCAGGTGCGGGGCTGTGGCAACTCCTTGAGTTCATGTGAGGCGGCAGATATGTCCATTCGGCCCCTCGGTTCTTCTCCGTATCCTGCGCTCATCCCTGCAAGGCAGACCACGCCTGCGCCGCTACCATTCGCCATCATCGCAAGCCGGACTGGGCAACCCTGCGCGGCGTCTGCCTGTGTCCATTTGCCGGCAGCGTTTTTCAATGCAGTTTACCCGTGCCGAGGTGGGTGAAGGAGGGTAAGTGCTTAGGGATGAGGTGAGGACTTTTGTTTTGCAACATCCTGTTGTTTTCGCCATGCTCACCGGAGGGGCGGTGGCATTCACCATTCTCGGGCTTGGCCTGTTGCTGATCCAGGCGCACGGGAATCGTTGGCCGTGGTGGTTCCATGGCTCCGTCATCGCCTTAATTACCGGTTTAATGGCTGTGCTGATCACATACTCCCTCTGCAATTCGTGGTCAAAAGACATAAATCGGGCAAAGCATCAGGAACGAATAATTGCGGAAGTCAACCACCACATCAACAACGCCCTATCAATTATCCGGGGGCGTAAGTTACTGGCAGAAACAGAGCGTGATAGCCTCATCGAAGCTGAAATTGAACGAATTATTTGGGCCATGAGGGAGATTTTGCCGAGGGTACGGGAGACGGCGGGGCAGGATATGTCCGACTTTCCCAAGTACCGGAAATCCTAGCAGCCTGCGATCAGCGCTCTGCCGAGCGCCGCGTGCAACCACGAGTCTTTGGCCAGCATCAAATCGCACGTCGGAGTCGGGATATGTCCCCAGACGACCGGTTCCCGACGGGTGACAAGCGCCCTTGCCAAGGGCGCGACCAGCCTGGAACTTCAGCCGTTCCATCCTAGGATGTAAACCCATGGTTACAGCCCGGCAAGGCAACATCCCATCCGCTGATCGCGCGGCTGCGGCGCCGGTACTGGTGCCGGGCTCCGGTTATATTCCGGCGCTGGATGGATGGCGGAGCATCGCCATCATCTCTGTCATCCTGTGCCATTATGCGACCAATCTTCCGCAGAACGTCTGGTGGGTCAAGGTCTTCGATAACGGCTCTCTGGGTGTCAATCTGTTCTTCGTCATTAGCGGATACCTGATCTGCTCACGGCTTATCCAGGAAGATAAAGCGACCGGCAGCATCAGTCTCAAGAAGTTTTACATCCGCCGGGCATTTCGAATCCTTCCACCGTTCCTGGCTTTCCTCGCAATTGTCGCCATTTTGGCGCCGGTGCGAATTCCGCGCAGCGATCTGCTCTCGTCGGTATTCTTCTTCCGCAACTATCATCTCTCCGCCTCTCTTGCGGATGTCTATACCCATCACATCTGGTCATTATCGGTGGAAGAGCACTTCTATCTGCTGTGGCCGCTAACGCTATTGTTGTTAGGGTCGAAGCGTTGCCGGCAAATGGTGCTCCCGCTGGCGTTCGCGATAGCTCTGTGGCGTTTCAGCGAATGGCGGCTCAATCTTTTGCATGTGCCAATCGCGATGCGAGGAACGCGCACCGACTTGAACCTGGACGGATTGCTTTGGGGTTGCTTCATCGCTTTCGTTGCCCAGAGCAGTCGAGCAGGCGCCCTGAATAAATGGTTCCGGCAACGCTTGATTGTTGCCGCCGCCATATGTGTGCCGTTGCTGATCATCATAAAAATTCCGCTGCTCCTGTTTTGGGAGCACACAGTGATGGCGTTTCTGGTGTTGTCTACAAGCATGTCGCCCGCGGGGTGGACGACCCGGATACTGGAGTGGCAGCCACTGCGGTGGATCGGCAGAATCTCCTATAGCCTGTACCTGTGGCAGCAGGTCTTCATGCTTTGGCCAAGTGATCGGCAGCCCTCCCTTCTGCAGAAGGTGCCACTCTCGATCCTCTCTCTTTTTGCGTGCGCGGCCGCCAGCTACTACATCCTTGAACGGCCCTGCATCCGCTTGGGACATCGGCTGGCGCGTCCGGTTAGCGAAGCGAGATCGAGGCACTAACTCCCTCGCTACACAACGCCTATGGCCTGAGCACCCTGTCTGCCTCGGCGAATTCTCGCCGGCAACCCCGCCGTAAGTCAACCTGAGCGCGACCACAACTCTCATGAAATGGGAATAATATGAAATCCATGGGGTGGGAGCTTGTAGTCCTTTTTGAGCATCCAGAATGGCAGAAGCCTCTATGGGCGGCCCTGGAACGCCGCGGAGTTCGCTATGCCAAACTGGATTTAAAACGGGCGGCGTTTGATCCGGACGCCGCTCCCAAGGCGCCGCTCTATTTCAATCAGGCAAGTCCGAGCGCTTACGTGCGCGGCAACACACGCGCAGTGCCCTTCGCCCTCGCGTTGATACGTTCGCTCGAACTGCGTGGCGCCCGGGTTTTGAACGGCTCCCGCGCTTTTTCGCTGGAGCTCAGCAAGTCGTCCCAGGCCGCATTGCTGCGAAGCCTCGGCGTCCTGCATCCGCGCTCGCTCGCTTTCAATGACGCCGAAACAGCGCTGGCGCAATGGACCGGAGGCTGGCCGGCCTTGCTCAAGCCGGAACAGGGCGGCAGTGGCGCGCGGATATATCTGTTGCACTCGGCGGACGAGCTACGCAGACTCCTGGAGAACCAGCCTGAGCTGTGGTTTCCGGATAACCTTCTGCTGCTGCAGGAGTACTTCCCGGTGGATCCTGACCAGGGGATCGTCCGGATGGAATTTCTGGGAAGCAAACTGCTGTACGCAATGCGCGTAATTTCGCACGGTGCATTCAATCTGTGCCCATCGGAGGCATGCAATCCGCATGGCGGCGGCGCGTCTTACTGTGCTGTTCCGGCGCAAGCACAGGCGCAGCCGGTAGAGTTTCATCCCTATGCGGAAGTACCTGCCGCAGCGGTAGAGATTGGGAAGAAGATTATGGCGGCCGGCGGGCTCGACGTCGGTGGG
>JBEKQR010000186.1:0-11202 GCA_049519515.1 Candidatus Korobacteraceae bacterium | reverse complement strand
GTGGAAGCCCACGCCTTTAGGCGTGGGAATTACCACGCTATAGCCGATGCGGCTTTAGCCGCTGTGCCAAACCAAATAGGGGCACAGTACGTCACCACAGCGCCTAAAGGCGCTTTTCTTCATTCAGCATGTTCCCACGCCTGAAGGCGTGGGCTTCCACCAACTCTAAAGGCCGTTCGTTTTCGCTAACAACTCGCCGTGCTGAGGGCACCCTAGCAAGCCTGAAGTCGGGCTTGCTGGGAAGCCCACTGAAGCCCGGCACTTCCACCTTCCTAGGGATATATCAATTGTGGTTCTGTCTTAGCTCCGTACAGCGCGAGGTTAAGCTGGGGCCCCGCCGGCGCTACTTTTTTTCCAGCAAGCGCGCGCTGAGCACGACGCCGTCGCGGCCGTCGTGCAGTTTGATGGGGAAGACCAGGACGTTCCAGTTCCAGTGCGGCGTAGTGGAGGGCAGGTGCGGGAAGCCGCGCTGCCCGCGGCGGTCGATATAGGTTTCGCGGGTGTCGGCCACGGTGCGAACGATCTCACGAAATTCGTCTCCCAGCTCGGGATAGTGTTCGAACAGGTTCTTGCCCGGAAACCAGGAGCGCTTCTTCTCGTTCACCGAGGCAAAGTAGTCGTTGACGTACTGCCAGTTGCCGTCGCGGTCCAGGATTTCCAGCGCCACGTCTTCCCCCATGGCCATGCTGATGCGCGAGTAGAAAAAGTCGCGCGCGTCGACCACCACCGGCCGGCCGCGCTGTTTGGCCTCGAAGGTGCGCAGGGCGCTGACCAGGTCATCGACCGAGCTGTAGCCTTTCAGCAGGTGCATGTCGGCGATCCCCCCGAACTTCCGCTCCAGGGTGGCCGAAAGGATGATGATCGGAACCTGAGGCCGTTTCTGGCGCAGGCTTTCGGCCACCTCGGTGCCGAATTTGCCCTGCCCGAGGTTGTAGTCGAGAACCGCAATATCGATGTCGTCGAGCTTGGATTGGGCCTCTTCGATGGACATCGAGGTGACCACCTCATAGCCCTTCTGCCGCAGGATGGCCGAGCGGACCAGCAAATTGTCCTCGCGGTCGTCCAGCAGCAGCACGCGGATGGGAACTCGCGAATCGCTGTGTTTAGTGGTAACGCCCAGATCCTGCTGGTCCATGATCCCCTATCCTTCTGGCCGGACTCGGCCCGGCCTTCAGAATGGCCCGTACTCAACCCCTGGTGAACTTGCGGATCGCCTTGGCCAGCTCCGGCAACTTGGCGAAGACGGCCACCGCGCGCATCCACTGCCGGTGGTCAAAGGCCGGAGAGCCGCTGATCATCGCATTCGCAGGCACGTCGTTGGATACTCCGCTCTGGGCGGTGATCACCGCGTTGTCGCCAATCGTGCAATGGCCGGCAATGCCGACCTGCCCGGCGAGAATGGCATTATCACCGACGCGGGTGGAACCGGCAAGCCCTACTTGCCCGCAGAGCATGGTGTTTTTTCCCACCTTCGATCCGTGCCCCACCTGCGCCAGGTTGTCGATCTTGGTGCCATCGCCGATGCGGGTCTCGCCCAGGGTGGCGCGGTCGACGCACGCATTGGCCTGCACCTCGACGTCGTTGCCGAGCACGGCGGTGCCCGATTGCACGATCTTGTGCCAGCTCTCGCCGTCGCGCGCAAACCCGTAACCGTCGGCGCCGACTATCACCCCGTTCTGCAGGATGACGTTGTCGCCCAGGCGGCAGAACTCGCGCACCACGGCATGGGCGTGAGCAAAGAAATTGTCGCCGATGCGCGCCCCGCCATAGATCACTACGTGCGGCAGGATGGTGCAGTTGGCGCCGATCTCGACCTCTTCGCCGATCACTGCATAAGCGCCGATCGAGGGGTTGGCCCCGATCCGGGCAGAGGCCGCGATTACCGCCGTGGGATGGATTCCGGCCGGATAGCGCGGAGGAGTGTAGAACAACTCCAACGCCTTGGCGTAGGCAAGCTGAGGATTGGGGCTGCGCAGAAGCGGGCGCCCGTTGGCCGGGAATTCGGTGGTGACAATGATGGCCGCCGCCCGGGTGGTTGCCGCCTGCGGCGTGTACCTGGGATTGCTCAGGAAGCTGAGCTCCGTCGTCCCGGCCTCGTCCAGGCCGGCCACGCCGGTGATCTCCAGCTCAGCCGGCACGTTCTCGGCGGAGGCTCCGATCCGTCGCGCAATTTCTAAGAGTTTCATTGTTCGGAGTTCGACCCGCTGCCCTTCCCGCAACAGCGCTGCTCTAACGGATCAGTTTAGCAGGCATGAAAAAATGCTTCCACGCGCGCTCTCCGCGCTTTTCATATCGTTCCATACAGTCTGTTGTCGCGGATGTAGTCGCCACGGCTCAAGTCACTGCAACTGCTCCGACCTGCCAAGTAAAGCTGGAATGCTTGCCCATAAAACCTGAACCGCCTTTTGCAAAATACGGGATCCAGCAACTTCTCCCACTTCGTTTCAATGTTGGTATCTTTGTCAACAACAATGAGGCGCTCCAATTGCTGATTGTCTGCAAGTGCAAGCGTAATCATGTGCCGGAAGAAGGCATCCGACTCGGGAATCGAATATCCCACAACGCAAATCCGTGTGGCACATTTTAACTTCTCTACAGCAAGCTTCCATACGGGACTCATCGTGTCGCTGTACTCTGTCTTGTCCCAAGATGGTGGAACCAATAACGGCTGGCGCAGATTATCGCACTCGGGGCATAACGGTTGCGGAAGAGATCCCAACAAGCGCGTGACCTTGTGATATAGCACCACCGGCTTCTTGCATTTCGGACAAAAAGCCCAATTTGCAGATCCATGCAGTTTTAAGAGGTGAATAGAATTCGGTTGCAGTTCGGCTGCATCGTGAATACCTGGCCCGTACCACGGCCGTAGATTGACGCGCATAAGCGCATCATCGAGGAGAAGATCGTAGTTGAACGTGATTACTACGTCTTCTCTCGTTCGCCTGTGCTCAGGTGTATCCAGCCATCCGCCCAGCATCATTGCTAGATACTCATACATGTCAATCGTGAACCATGGGTCATCGGAGGAATCGCGTTTGGCATAACTCACGCCGTCTAGTTCGGACAGATGTTCCCTATCAACTCTAAAGCCGATGTGGGGTCTGCCTCGCCGTGGCTCAAGGCACAGTTCGAGTGTCTTTACGATTAGGTAGACAGTACTGTTGCGCGTTTCCTTGCCCGTCTGCCCCAAACGACAGGACATCTCAACCAGCCCGAACAGGTCCTCTATGTTATCCAGGTCAACTGAGATTTTTTCTCGTGATCTGGCCATTTCGTGCTGGAAATCGAACACTCGCCGAAACTGGGCTATTCCATGCTCGTCGAGCGCTGCTGGGGGGTGGTAGAGAAAGTACCGAGACCTCTCCAGAAAGTCATAGATCAGAGGCGCACCTGCATCCCGTGAGGCTCCAGCCCCCAGGATAAACACATTACGATCGGTGGGGGTGCTCATGTGTCACCGCTTCCTTGACGTGAGGAAGCATAGCACTTTGTTTTCAATTCACGAACCGCTGTTGCCGGCCTTGCCTCCGGAGTCCCCGGCAGAGGCTGTCTTTGTGTCTGCTGGGGTCGGAGCGGCATCGCTGAACAGCGGCGCCTGGCGGGTATCCGCCGCCTCCGGCGGCCGGCGCCGCGCCTGGCTGCCGATGACGGCCAATACCGTCACTTCGCTCAATCCCGAGCGGGGAACAAAGATGCGCTGGGTATTGGCGCGCGTATCCGGTGGGTTGACGAAGAACCCTTCGGGCGTGATCTGCGTCAGGTCGTTGGGCATGAGCCCTTCCAGGGTCTCGCCGTCGCGGAAGCGTATGCGCAGCCACAGGCCCTCGGTGCGCGGACGGCTGGCAAAAGTCTTGCGCGGCAAGACCTCCGAGTCGCCAAACTCGCGCACGAAAAAAACGCCCTTGATTTCGCTCAACTGAATCCGCACCCCTGTGCCCGCGGTGTTGATGAGCTCCAGTTTTCCGTCGGAGATGAAGTTGCTGGCCGGCAGGTATCCCTGGACCGAGTCCCGGTCCAACTTGCGCACCACGACTTTTTTGTGAGTCGAAGACATTTGCCTAATAACCGCGGCAGCAAACGCAACGGCGGCGTTTGCCCGGAGCCGGTTCCGCTCCCGCAAAGGCAATCACGGCCTTTGCTGGAAATCCCGGCCTTTATTATCAAACCCAGGGCTTCAGCATGGGTTTTCGCTGACGAAAAGCCTCTACCGGCAAGGTTTGCCGGCAATTTGCTCCAAGGGCTCAGCGCTGATCCTGCGGGCACGCCCACCCAGCCAGCAAAGGCAAAAAGGCGGTTGCGGGAGACCCCGCTTGCTCTGGTCGCTAACTGATTGTCGCATCTTTCTGTCTAAAAAGGGGATGCCCCTTTTCTGGTGTAGCCAAACGGTAAAGGGTTGTGTTATTGTCATGCTTTGTTGCAGGATTGTGGCAAGTGTCGTGTAAGTATTTGTCTGTGTGAGACTTAGGACGGAGACAGAGACTCGTTTAAGACGAATGGCTGATTATATTTACACGATGGAAATCCGGCTCACGCCTGATCAGCTTAAGGTGGTGAGCCTGGTGCAGGAAGCAGCCCGCGCCCATGGCATGAACGTCTACCTGACCGGCGGGGCCATTCGCGACATACTGACCGGATTGCCCATCCGTGATCTGGATTTTACCGTACAGGGAAACGCCCTCAAGTTGCAGCGGGACCTGGAGCTGGCCGGCGCCCGGGTGCAGATCGTCAGCGAGGAGAGCAAGACGCTGCACGCCCTGATGCCGGGGATGGTGCGCGTGGAAATCAGCATGGCGCGGGCGGAGACTTACGATAAGCCCGGCACTCCGCCGCAGATTGCGCCCGCCACCATCAATGAAGATCTGCGCCGCCGCGACTTTACCGTCAACGCCATTGCCTTGTCGCTCAATCCCGGCTCGCGCGGCCTGTTGCTTGATCCCTTCAACGGATCGGCCGACGTGGAAGCCAAGCTGATCCGCATCCTGCACAACTATGCCTTCCTGGAAGAGCCCTCGCGGCTGATTCGCGCCACCCGCTTTGCCGCCCGCTTTCACTGGGAGCTGGAAGAGCGCACCCGGGCCCGTTACGACTCCGCCAGGGAGAACAACTACATCGAGTACATCACCCCGGCGGCCATCGGCTACGAAATCGAGCAGCTAGCCTTCGAGGAGAACCCGCTGCACATCATGCAGGCCCTCGAAAAAGAAGGCTGGCTCAAGGTGCTGAGCCCGCACTGGTTGGTCTCCAAGGTCGACCAGAACGATATGGCGCAATGGATGAAGACTCGCCAGTTGCTGCAGGAGACCGGAAAGACGGTCGATGCCGGCCCCCTGGCCATGTACTTCATTACCCGCCGGCTGGGCGAGAAGGAAATCGAACGCATTCAACGCCTGATTCGCCACCGGGAGTTCGTCGAGTCGTGGAAGGCGGTGGAGGAAAACGGCAAGGAGCTGGCCAAGAGATTGGCCAGCAAAGAGGCCGCGACTCCTTCGCGGGCATGGCGAATGCTCGCTTCCGCCAAGCCGGAGGCGGTGCTGTTTCTCGATGTGACCTCGCGCCAGCATGGGGTTTCCGACAAGATCAAAAACTACTTCGGGAAGTGGCGGCAAATGCAACAAAAACTGCCATTCCCGGAGATGGCGGAGCTGCGCATCACTCCCCAACTGCCGGAATACCCGAAAATTGCCGAGGAGGCGTTTCTGCTGCTGCTGGACGGCAAACTGCGGAACCACACGGAAATCGTCAAGTTTCTGAAGCCTTACGAGCCGCCTCCGCCTCCGCCACCACCGCAGCCCGCACGGCGTGGGCGCAAGCCCAAAGAAACAGCCGCTGCCGCAGTGCCGGCGCCGCAGCAACCACGGCCTGGGGCCGTGCCCGCCAAAAAGGTGCCCGCCGTCGCGGTCGATGCGGCGAAGAAAGCGGTCCCTGCCGCCAAAGCTCCTCCGCCCGCCAAGCCTGCCAAACCTGAAGCGGCGAAGAAAGTGGCAAAGCCGGCTCCGGCGCAAAAGGCAGCCAAGCCGGCGCCCAAGAAAGCCGCCGTCAAGCCCGCTCCAATGAAAAAGGCCAAGGCTGCAGCTAAACCTGCGGCGAAAAAACCGGCCAAGCCGGCGGCGAAAGCTAAAAAGCGCAAGAAGTAGAGATGGATGTCATGCTTAGCGCCTCCAGGGGAGGCGCGAAGCATCCCTATGTTTTTCTACTACGCGCCGTGCCCGGATTTTCTATAGAAAACCTTCCGCTCCATTTTGAGCACATGCGGTGCTGGGATGCTTCGCTCCACCACCCCAGCAGACGCAAAGGCCAGCGTCTGCCGGGGCCCCGGTTGGCGCTCAGCATGACTATTCGAAATTGGATCGCCAATTCCAAACTTGCTCTGAGAACTAATAACGAAGAACTGATAACTGCGAACCAGAAATTCCCCGCCAACCCCTCCCTGCCATTACAATAAACGTGATCTCCAATGGCGCCCGAATTCGTACACCTGCACCTGCATACCGACTACTCCATGCTCGATGGCGCGTGTGACGTCGCCAAGCTCTGCCGCCACGCCAAGTCGCTCGGCATGCCGGCGGTTGCCATGACCGATCACGGCAACATCTTCGGCGCGGTGCATTTTTTTACCGCCGCCAAGGAAGAAGGCATCAAGCCAATCCTCGGCTGCGAGCTGTACGTCTGCAAGAAGCCGGATCACCGTGCCCCGCCGGAGGGCGATACCTACAATCACCTGGTCGTACTGGCCGAGAATGACGAAGGCTATCGCAACCTGGTCAAGATAACCTCCGAGGCCTCGCTGCACGGCTTTTATTACAAGCCCCGGATCTCGAAAGCCTTTCTGGCCGGGCATGCCAAAGGGCTGATCGCGCTTTCCGGCTGCCTCAAGGGCGAAATTCCCGAGACCTTGCTGGAGTCCAAGTTCGAAGCCGCTCGCACTGCCGCCGCCGGCTTCCAGGACATCTTTGGCCGAGGCAATTTTTTCCTCGAAATACAGGACCAGGGCCTGGCGGATGAAAAGCGCATCCACGGCGACCTGTTCCGCCTGGAGCGCGAGCTGGGCATTCCGCTGGTGGCTACCAACGACAGCCACTATCTCTGTGAAGATGACTCGCACGCGCAGGACGTGATGGTTTGCATTCAGACCGGCAAAGCCATTCACGAGGCCAACCGGCTGAAGTTCCAGACCAACCAGTTCTTCGTCAAGAGCGCGGAGGAGATGCAGCGGCTGTTTGACGGGGCGGAGCCGCTGCTGCGCCGAACCGTGGAGATCGCCGAGCGCTGCAATCTCAAGCTGGAGAAGATCGGCAATCCCTTTCCCCGCTTCGAGGTTCCCGCCGGACACACCGCCGACAGCTACTTCGAGCACGTGGCCCGCGAAGGTTTCTCCCGCCGCCTGGACTGGCTGCGCGAGCTGCAGCAGGTCAAGCGCCTGCGCAACAGCCTGGCCGACTACGAGCAGCGGCTCAGCCGCGAAATCCGCATCATCCAGCAGATGCAGTTCTCCGGCTACTTCCTCATCGTCTGGGATTTCATTCGTTACGCCAAGGAGCAGGGCATTCCTGTCGGGCCGGGGCGCGGCTCGGCTGCCGGATCGCTGGTTGCCTACTCGATGGGAATCACCGACATCGACCCGCTGCAGAACGAGCTGCTTTTCGAGCGCTTTCTCAATCCCGAGCGCGTTTCCCTGCCGGACATCGATGTCGATTTCTGCATGAACCGGCGCGGCGAGGTCATCGACTACGTCACCCGCAAGTACGGGCGCGAGCAGGTGGCGCAGATCATCACCTTCGGCACCATGGCGGCCAAGGCGGCCATCAAGGACGTGGGCCGCGTCCTGGACATGCCCTACGCCGAGGTGGACCGCATCGCCAAGATGATTCCCGCCACCATCGGAATGACCATCGACAAGGCCATGGCCGAGGGGCAACAACTGCGGGAGGTTTACGAGCGCGAGCCGCAGATCAAGGAGCTGATCGATACCGCCAAAAAGCTGGAAGGCATGGTGCGCAACGCCGGCGTGCACGCCGCCGGCGTGGTCATCTCGCCGGTTCCGCTCGATGAGCTGGTGCCGCTCTACAAGACCAAAAACGAGGAAATCGTCACCGCCTATGACATGAAGGCAGTGGAAAAGATGGGCCTGCTGAAGATGGATTTCCTCGGGCTCACCACCCTGACGATCATCGACGACACGCTCAAGCTCGTCAGCCAGACCCAAGGTCTTTCACACCGCTTATACCTCGGGCGTCTTCCAGTTTGAATCCGAGGGCATGCGCGACGTGCTGCGCCGCTACAAGCCCAACACGGTCGAGGACCTCACCGCCTTGAACGCCCTCTACCGTCCCGGTCCCATACAGGGCGGCATGATCGCCGATTTCATCGAGCGCAAGTGGGGACGCAACCGGGTCGAGTACCAACTGCCGGAGCTGGAAAAGATCCTGAAGGAAACCCTGGGCGTCATCGTCTACCAGGAACAGGTGATGCAGATTGCCAACCTCCTGGCGGGCTACTCGCTGGGCGAGGCCGACCTGCTGCGCCGCGCCATGGGCAAGAAGGACCCCGAGGAGATGGCCAAGCAGCGCGACCGCTTCGTTTCCGGCGCGCTGCAGAGGGGTTTCCCCAAGGACAAAGTTGAGACCATCTTCGATCAGATGGCGCACTTTGCCGGCTATGGCTTCAACAAGTCGCATTCGGCCGCCTACGCCTTGCTTGCCTATCACACCGCTTATCTCAAGACGCACTACTCGGTGGAGTTCATGGCCGCGCTGCTGACCTCGGTCACGGGAAAGACCGACGACGTGGTGAAGTACATCAAGGAGTGCCGCGAGATGCAGATCCCGGTCGAGGCTCCCGACATCAACGTCAGCGAGGCCGGCTTCACCCCGCACGGCAACTCCATCCGCTTCGGCCTGGCAGCGGTGAAGAACCTCGGGCACAACGCCATCCAGTCGATTCTGGAAGCCCGCGGGAAGGTCAGCCGCTTCCGCTCGCTCTACCAGTTCTGCGAGCAGGCCGATCTGCGGCTGCTGAACAAGCGCGTGCTGGAATCGCTGATCAAAAGCGGCGCCCTGGACCCGCTGGGCGGACGGGCGCAGTTGACGACCGCCCTCGACAAAGCCATCGAGCAGGCGCAAAAGACGCATCGCGACTCGCAAGCCGGGCAGCATGGCCTCTTCGGAGTCTTTGACGATCAACCCTCGGCCGCCAACGACCGCCTGCCGGAAACGCCCGACTGGGACGAGAGCACGCGCCTGCAGAACGAGAAAGAGGTGCTGGGATTCTTCATCTCCGGCCATCCGCTGGAAAAGTATGCCGCCAAGCTGGAAGACCTGCACGCGCTCAGCACCGCCGACATCAATGCCATGAAGCGCTCGACGGCAAAAGGCGAAGAGCTTTCCGCCGCCGGCGTTCTGAGCGGCCTGCGCGTGCTCAAATCGCGCAAGGGCGAGCTCTACGCCAATGGGATGCTGGAAGACACGGAAGGCAAGATCGACGTGCTGGTCTTTCCCGAGGCATTTCGGCGTTTGGGCGAGAAGGTGAAGCTGGAGGTCCCGGTGCTGGTCAAGGGAGGCATTCGCGTGGAGGAAGGCTCCGCGCCGCGAATGGCGATCTCCGATATCCTCCCGCTGGACGAAGCCCAGCCTAAGCTGGCCCGCTCGCTGCGGGTGCGCATCTCGCTGACAGGCGCCACCGTTGATACCATTGACGAGCTGCACGCCATATTCTCCGCCAGCCAGGGCCAGGCCAAGGTGATGTTCGAGCTGGAGTCTCCGGGCGAGTTTGTGGCCGTAATGGAGGCCGAAGGCTATAATGTCCTGCCGGACCGCGCATTCATCCGCAAGGTGGAAAGCCTGTGCGGGCGAGGCAGCGTGGTGATCGTGGACTGACGAAAGAAATCATGGAATCGACGCCCTCCAAAGCCCAGCACGAGCTGGAACGAATCGAGCAGCAGATAGCGCTGCTTGAGGCCGCGGCCGCCGAAAACCCGGAGGCCCAGCGCCAGCTCAAGGAGCTGGAAGAGCGCGTGGCCAACCTGCGGCGGCAGGTCACGGCCGCCATGAATGCCTGGCAGAAGACCGAACTGGCCCGCCATCCGCAGCGTCCCTACACTCTGGACTACGCCAGCCTGATCTTCACCGATTTTGACGAGATCCATGGCGATCGCCGCTTTGGCGACGACCCGGCGATGATCTGCGGCATGGCCCGGCTCAACGGCGAGCCGGTGCTGCTGGTGGGCCAGCAGAAGGGCCGCGACGTAAAGCAGCGCGTCTACCGCAACTTCGGCCAGCCCAATCCCGAGGGCTATCGCAAGGCCCTGCGCGCCATGCGCCTGGCGGAAAAGTTCGGGCGTCCGATCCTGACCTTCGTGGATACCCCCGGCGCTTACCCCGGCCTGGGCGCCGAGGAGCGCGGCCAGGCGGAAGCTATCGCCTATAACCTGCGCGAGATGGCGCGTCTGAAGGTGCCGCTGATCGTGACCATTACCGGCGAGGGAGGCAGCGGCGGCGCCCTGGCCATCGCCATCGGCGACCGGGTGCTGATGCTGGAAAACAGCATTTACTCGGTGATCTCGCCCGAGGGCTGCGCCTCCATCATGTGGCGCGACCCCAGCAAGCGCGAGCTGGCCGCCGAGGCCTTGCGCATCACCGCCCCAGACATGGTGGAACTCGGAATCATCGACGTGGTTGTGCCGGAGCCGCCGGGCGGCGCCCATTGCGATCATAAGGCCGCCGCCGGGCTGCTCTCGGCCGAACTGCAACGGCAGTTGCGCGAGCTGAAACAGATTCCGCTCGACCAGTTGCTGGCCGCCCGCTACGAGAAGTTCCGCAAAATGGCCCAGTTTTTCAGAGAAGAATAGTCAGTCGGTAGATTTCGTGCGATCAACTTAGGCATCGACGCCGAAATAAAGAAGCGCGCCGCCAATCTTCACTGGCGTTGTTTGGTGAGGACAGGGAGTTCGATCAGCTCAATCTGGGAATGGTTCGCGTAAGTCTTCCACTTTGGGTAATACTCGCCGTTGGCTTCATTGCCCCAGATCGCCCATTTGTTATCGCGTGACCCTCTGGCGAATAGTTCCAGGTATGGGCCGGGGCTACACGCCTCAATAATGTCGTACATCTCATCTGGTTTTCGTGAATGTTCGCGTTTCTTGGTGGCCAGAAAATTCACCTGACGGCGCCCCGGCGCGAGGGTGCGCGCATCCTTGCCTCGCACGCC
>JBEKQR010000185.1:0-8254 GCA_049519515.1 Candidatus Korobacteraceae bacterium | reverse complement strand
AGTACCGTATCGAAGTCATCGACTTGCTGGAAAAGCCGCAACTGGCCAAGGGCGATCAGATCATCGCCGTTCCGACCCTGGTGAGAAGGCTCCCGCCGCCGGTCAAGAAAATCATTGGCAATCTTTCCAAGACCGAGAGTGTCGTTGTGGGGTTGGATCTTCAACCGGTGCGCTGAAGTAAGGACTCCAATAGCAGATGTCTAACAAGCGAGCGCGTTCCGATGGCCGAGTCCTCAAAGGAGGGCTGACCGGCAAAGCCGGGCCCAAAGGAACTCATAGAAATCGCGGACCATCTCCACCCAAACTGCCGTCATCCACGCCACCGGATCGGCAAAAAAAGCTCCTCGCCCGGTTGAAAACTGCGGAGGAAACCCTGGCCGCCATACGGTCCGGCGAAGTGGATGCTTTGATGGTTTCCGGCCGTCGCGGACCGCAGGTGGTTACTCTGGCCGGTGGAGAACCTGCTTATCGCATGCTGGTGGAGGCCATGAGCGAAGGCGCGGCGACTCTGTCCCGGGATGGCGCTGTGCTCTACTGCAATCGCAAGTTTGCAAAACTGATTTGCAGGCCACCAGGAAAAGTTATCGGAATTGCTTTTCAGTCGCTGATTGCGGAAACAGAGCGAGGCAGATTTGAAGCTTTCCTGGCAGAGGCGCAGAAGGGGGTTGCAAAAGGTGAATTCAACCTGCGTTCCGGCGATAGGAGTCTGGTCCCGGCCTATTTGTCCCTGAACAGGTTTCGCGGATACGAGGGCCTTGCTCTGGGCATGGTTATAACCGATCTGAGCGAGCAAAAACGCAAGCAGGTTGAAGAAATCAAACAAGCCGAAGCGATACGCCGGCTTCTCCTGGAACGGGTGCTTTCGGCACAAGAGGAGGAAAGGCGCCGGGTTGCGCGCGAATTGCATGACGAAGCCGGCCAGTTGCTCACGTCTCTCTTGGTCGGCCTGCGTACTCTGGAGCACTCCCAGAGTCTGGCAGATGCTAAGGCCCAAGGGGATTGGCTGCGGGCAGTCACTGCCCGGGCGATCGACGAGGTCGGCCGGCTAGCCCGCGGGCTTCACCCAACGGTGCTGGACGACCATGGCCTGGGTATCGCACTGAGCCGATACGTTGACGAGTTTGCAGCGACCCACAAGATAGCTGTGGATCTCACGCTGGGTGAACTGGACTCCATCAGCTTGCCGTTGGCAGTCCAAATCGGGTTGTATCGCATTCTCCAGGAAGCCCTGACCAACGTCGCAAGACATTCGGGCGCCAAGCAGGTCAGCATCATATTAGCGGGTTCGACTACGGTCCTGGAGGTAGCAGTAATCGATGACGGATGTGGCTTTGACGCTGAAGCGGTGGCTGTCTCCTCGCATCGCCTGGGGATTCAGGGCATGCGAGAAAGAGCAGCCATGTTGGGCGGAACGGTCAGTTTCACGTCCTCGGGCAAGGGGACCAGGATTCTGTTGCAAATCCCACTTCACAACCAGGACCTTCAGCCCTTGGCGGGGCGGGCGAGTACTTAAAAATGCCGGCGCGAACGCACAAGATCAGGGTCATGATCGCGGATGATCACGCAATTCTCCGCGCAGGGCTAAAAATGCTGGTCAACGCCCAGACCGATATGGAAGTTGTCTCGGAAGCACCCGATGGAGAAACGGCCGTTCAAGCGGCGCGGGAAACGCGACCGGATGTGGTATTGCTGGACCTCACCATGCCTGGGGCCGGGGGCATGAAGGCGCTTCAGGAGATGGTGCGAACCTGCCGCAAGACCCGGGTGCTCATCCTCACGATGCACGATGACGCTGCCTATTTGCGATCGGTATTGGCCGCCGGCGCCTCTGGCTACGTGTTGAAACGGACCGTGGATGCGGAGCTGCTTACAGCCATACGGGCGGTACATCGCGGAGGGACCTTCGTCGACCCGAGTATGGCCAACGTTCTTGTCCAGGACTTGCTTGCGAAGAGAGGCGCAAAAGCACGTTCCATGCGGCCGGTAAACATCCTCAGCGACCGTGAGCAGCAGGTGCTCAAACTTGTGGCGCAGGGATACAGCAGTCAACAAATTGCCAAACGGATTCTTGTAAGCGTGAAAACTGTGGAAACGTATCGTGCTCGTATCGCTGACAAGCTCGAGCTTCGGACGCGCAGTGAGATAGTTCGGTATGCGATCCGAATGAGCCTATTGGACGCAGAGTCGCTGGAGAGTTGACCCGGGCCGCTCGGCTCGGCAGGGAGCCTATCTACGCCATCTTGTCAGGGATTCCCCCGACAAAGCCCTCCATTTTTAGCAGCACCCCCGATACCCCGCCTATGTGACTAGCTGCATACTAGCGCCGGGGGGTGCTTATGCCCATAAAAAGTACCATCGTGATGGAGAAGAAAGAGCGGAAGACTCCAGGTACCCAGAGCGCGCCTCTGATCCCGGCAGCAACTCGTAAAATGAGTTCCAGACCGGTTGAGATTCAGGCGGCTCCAAATGGGGCCTCCGCTTTTGACCCTGGCCTTTTGTTGGCAAGACTTGGCGCCGGAAAAAGCCGCCAGGAGTACCAAGATGGTGAAGCCGTCTTTTCGCAAGGGGACCCGGCGGATGCGGTGTTCTACATCCAGAGCGGCAAGGTGAAGCTCGCGGTTGTATCCAAGCGTGGCAAAGAAGCAGTCATTGCCATTCTGCCGGAAGGCAGCTTCTTTGGCGAGGGCTGTCTGGCGGGCCAACCGCTTCGCATGGCGACCGCCACGGCGCTGCAACGTGCCGACGTCATTCGGGTGGAGAAGCCGGTAATGGTAGGCTTGCTCCATAAGGACCCGGAGTTTGCCGAGCGCTTCGCCGCCTACCTGCTTTCCCGAAACATTCGCATGGAAGCCGACTTGGTAGATCACCTCTTCAACTCGAGTGAAAAACGTCTGGCCCGGCTCCTGCTGCTGCTGGCCAACTTTGGCCAGGAATCCAAGCCGCTGCCGGTGGTAGCGAAAATGAGCCAGGAAACCCTTGCCGAAATGATCGGCACCACGCGTTCGCGCGTCAGCTTTTTCATGAATCGCTTCAGGGACCTGGGCTTTATTGACTATAACGGCGGCGGCATGCACGTCCACAGCTCGCTCGTCAGCGTCGTGCTTCATGACTAGCGCATGTTTGACGTTATGATTCGTAACTCTCAGCAGGCCCTCAGTGGTTGAGCGTCATGCGTGAAGACGGGCAGGAAATCCAGCAAACACCCTGTCTCTTCTGCGCAACCCTCGTCAGGTACGTCATTGATTTCTCCCTTGCGGTTAGTTCTCCAGCACACCAAGGGGGGAAAGCGAGTGGCGAACCCCAACGGGCTATGAAGCCGTAACGTGTGCGCGCCACCGGCATATTCTTGCGCGTAAACTTTCGATTTCTTCTACCAATCGGGGAGCGGCACCTGGCGCGACTTCGTCTTGCGCTTATGCCACCTCACCGCCATCGTGCGTGTCAGCCGGGCAACCCTGGCGAAGAACTTCCGCGCCGCGAAGAAGCTCCCCAGCCCCAGCCGCGTCCAGATGGACGTATCGGTTACTCGGAAAACTGACACGCGGTCCCGAAACCGCGTTGTGGGAAGCGCGGGGTCTAACTTCCCCGAAGCTGACTTCGGGCCCGCATAGACGGTTGACACCTACGGAAGCCCGGTTTTTGTTAAAGGCGAATAGTTTCCGAGCAGGGGCCGTGATACGGGAGCAATCAGATCTGGCCTGATGCTCCCCTAAATCTGCACACCACAACCCAGGTTGACGCTATGAGCAATCATGACCAGACGCCCGTTGGGGCTTTCTGCTAGAGCTGGATGCAGGCGAATATGCCGCTTCGTTGATTTGCTGGTTCTCGCCGTTGGCAAACAACCTGTAATTGGACGCCGGTTGAAGGGAGAAACTCAGGTCATGGCAGGCACAGCTGCAAACCGGCATATAGTCGGACCTACAATCGCGCACGAAGCAGAGACGGTTCGGACGTCAAAAAAGATGGTTTCTCAGGAACGCTCAACAGCCAAAGCAAGCCATGCCGCGTTTGGCGGTGCTGGGAAGAAAAACCGACAACCTGACCGACGCTCGTCAGGGCAAGAACACGAGATGGAGCTGTGTCTGAAGTATCGGCTGCAACGAGCTGCAGATTTGAGTTCCGAATCGATTTTCTGCCAAAGTGAGCAATTCTGAACAGACCTGACGCCGCCGACAATTCTTTAATCGCTGCGAGCGGATTCCAACTGGAAGCCGTAGGTGTACTATCGGCCACTCGAAACCCAAAATGGAAATCCTGACTTAAGTCCATCAGGGACGAATTACTGGAGCAGAAATGAAGAAGATCTTGGCTTTATTGTTTGCCGCTGTGTTCGTGATGTCCGTGGCCTCGCCTGCGTTTGCCTATCACCACCGCAGACACCACAGAGACCACAGAGATCATGGCCCAACTATAGGGATAGGGATAGTGTTATAGGTTAGTGATACGGTGATTCCTAGCCATGTTGGCTCCTCGATAGGCAACATCGGTTAGCGCCGTGTCCGGTGCCCGGCAGGCGCGTTCTTGTCTATCGGTGAACGTTTCGCTGTCGCGTTGGGACAGCGCAAGCTCAGGGCAGAGTGTTGGCACATGGAGCAGACTCTCACCCCAGAGACGCGCCCGGACCTAGGCGTACCCGGGTGACTGCTGTATTCACAGGTTTTGATTCTTTCTTCTTCCGCAATTCCCCTTCTGGCCCCCTGGAGGTGGGCAAACATGAAGAAATGGCTTTGTTCCGTCGCCGGATTGTTCCTGGCACTGGCAGGTTCCCTGGCCGCATACGCACAAACTCCGGCAGTTCCGCCACCCAATATCCTCAACATCGAAACGGTCACCATAAAACCCTACGAGAATGGACACTACGACAAAGTTGTTTCGGAATACCCTGCCTTGTCGCGGCAATTCAAGGACCCGACGCACTTCCTGGCGATGGAGGCCCTGACGGGCTCACCTCGAGCGATTTACCTCTCCGGATACGATTCTTACGAGGCGCTGCAAAAGAACGAGGAGTGGCTCCTCGGCAACGCGGCGATCGATGCTAAGGTGGAATCGCTGGAGGCGCGCGTGGCCCCTTACATATCCGAAGTCAACCACACCATCTGGCATTACCGCCCCGACCTCAGCAACAACGTCGCCGGCGCGGACATACCGCACTCCCGTTACTGGGAGGTGATCATCTTCCATATGCGCTCCGGTCACGGCGACCAGTTCGGGGAATTGACGAAGATTTATCGCGATGCCAACCTCAAGATCGGCCAAAACATCCCCTGGGCGACTTACGAAGGACTGATGAGTGTGACGGAAGCCTATCTTGTCCTGGTGCCGATGACGTCCCTCAAGGATAGGGACACTGGCTTGGCGCATAAGAAGGATTTCGGCGCTGCGCTGGGCGACGAAGGAAGGGACCGGATGAACAAGCTTTCAGAGAGGAGCGTGGCCAGTGTCGAGGACAACATCTGGATGGTGAATCCGGATTGGAGCTACGTTGAGAAATCCTGGATCGAAGCCGATCCCCAATTCTGGGGGCTCGATCCGGCCGCAAAGTCCGCATCGAGACCCGTCGCCGGAGGCGGGCGTGCACCAAAGGCTCCGCCCGTACACTAGAACTTGTTTTATAAATGCTGCTTTGAAGGGGCGTGCCTTCAGCACGCCGTCCGGAGCCGATAGGAATGCGGGCTTTATAGTGGTCCCTGAGGGAACACGCCTTATTCCTTAGGAATGTATTTGAAACACGCTCTAAACAAGACCGTTCGGAACTCGAAGGACGTCATCACGCAAGGACGCCCTTCGTGTTTTCATTCACACAAGTGATTCGACCATAGACTCTGTTGACATCCTGTGCGGCCGATGTCTTCTCACTCAACGCCGCCAAACGTTGTTGCTAGGACGTACGTACAATCTCTATCGGTTACAGACATAAACCCGGCAGGGAGAGGCGCAGAAGCCGCCGTAAAGGTTCTACGGCCGAGCTTCTGCTAAAAGTAAGGAGGAATGCAATGAAAGTAATGTGCCGCGTAATTCTGATGATGGCTGCCGCCGCTCTGTTAGCGATCAGCATGCCTGTGCACGCGTCCAAGATGGATGACCGCATCGAATCATCCGCCAGGAAGTCGTATATATTCAGCACCTACCTCCAGAATGATGATATTAAGATTCACTCCGTGAATGGCGTTGTGAGCTTAACGGGAACTGTCTCCGAAGAATCCCACAAATCATTTGCCCGGGAGACAGTGGCGAGCCTGCCAGGGGTTAAGAGTGTGGACAACAGACTGGAAGTCAAAGGTGACCATCCCGCTAAGTACTCAGATGCGTGGCTCATGATGAAAGTGAAAACCACACTCTGGTTCCATCGCAGCGTGAGCGGCTTCAAAACTGAAGTGAACGACGTCAAAGACGGAATCGTCACCTTGCAAGGCGAAGCGACCAGCCAGGCACAAAAGGATCTGACGACCGAATACGCCAAGGATGTGGAAGGGGTCAAAGGCGTAAAAAATGAGATGACAGTGGCAGTAGCAAAGACTGCGAGAACGGTAAGTGAGAATATTGATGACGCTTCCATCACCGCCCAAGTCAAGATGATGTTGCTATATCACCACTCGACCAGCGCCCTCAATACCTCGGTCACCACGAAGCAGGGTGTGGTCACGTTGGGTGGCAAGGCGAAAAACACAACTGAAAAGGATCTAGCCACCAGACTCGTCAACGACGTAAACGGCGTAAAGAGCGTAAATAATCTTATGACCATCGAGCAGTCCAAATAAACTCCCGCAGGCTTGCCCATGGGTGTTTATGCTGCGCGCATAAGCGAGCCGGGGTTAGTGAGCACCTGCGCATGTTGTTACAACTAAGGTTATATGAATGTCTTCACAAGAGAACACATTGTTGAGAGGGCCATTGGCACAACTCAAGGTAATGCGTACGCCGGTGCTCGAAGAAATACCAGCCGCGTCGTTGCGGTTGAGGCCCAGCGTTTCGCTCCCGAGACGGATAGCAGTGATCGGAAACTATCTCCCGCGACAGTGTGGAATCGCGACTTTTACCACAGACTTATGCGACGCCATCGGCGCAGAATACGGAACAGCTAAGCTATTGGCAGTGCCGGTCAACGACCCTGGATCGCGGTACAGCTACCCAGCACGCGTCCGGTTCGAGCTCATGGAGGGTGCCGCGTCCTCCTATGAAGATGCCGCAGACTTTCTTGACTTCAGCGATGTTGATCTGGTTTCTCTTCAGCATGAGTACGGCATTTTTGGAGGTCTGGCCGGCAGTCACATCTTGCGGCTGCTACGGCGTTTGAAGATGCCAGTGGTGACGACTCTGCATACGGTTCTGCGTGAGCCAGACGTCAATCAACGTATTGTCATGGACGAGATCGCCGCGCTCTCTGACCGTCTCATTGTCATGAGCGAGCACTCCTCGCGGTTCCTGCAAGAAGTATTCCGTGTGCCGGAGGGAAAGATAGACCTTATTCCCCATGGCATTCCCGACCTGCCTTTTGGAGATCCCAACTACTATAAGGACTCCTTCGGAACGGAAGGCAAGGCTGTGTTACTCACGTTCGGACTGCTGTCGCCAAATAAGGGGATCGAAAGCGTAATTGAAGCGCTGCCACGCATCATTGCTCAACATCCAGAAGCCGTCTACGTCATCGCGGGTGCTACCCATCCGCATATCAGGCGTCGCGAAGGGGACACATACCGGCTTCAATTGCAGGCCCTGGCAAGAAAGCTCGGCGTTGACCGCAATGTGAAGTTCCACAATCGGTTCGTTACCCCGGAAGAGATGGCGCAATTCGTTGGGTCGGCCGACATTTACATCACCCCTTATCGCTACGAGGCGCAAGCCGTATCCGGCACGTTGGCGTATGCATTGGGCGCGGGCAAGGCAATCATTTCGACCCCATACTGGCACGCCGCCGAGCTGCTGGATGACGGCCGTGGGGTTCTGGTCCCATTCGGCGACTCCAATGCGATTGCAACTGCGGCGATTGAACTCCTGGACGATGAAGCAGCCCGGCATGCCATGCGCAAGCGCGCTTATCTGTATGCGCGCGGCACGGTCTGGAACAAGGTCGCCCAGTCTTACATGAGCACGTTCGCACGCGCCCGTTCTGATCGTATGCGAACTCCGCGTATCGCGTTCTCTGATTTGAATGCTGAAAGAACGCTGGACAGGTTGCCATCCATCAAGCTGGATCACCTGTACCTAATGACCGACCACACCGGACTTTTGCAGCATGCAGTATTTTCGGTCC
>JBEKQR010000184.1:0-8291 GCA_049519515.1 Candidatus Korobacteraceae bacterium | reverse complement strand
ACTCTGACCGGCAGGAAATGTACACGTCTCGGCGGGAGAGGGTAGCGCTGGTCTCCAGGCCGGCTGTCGCGGGGGCCTCCTGGCCCGCGCACGTTAACTGCCGGCGTGGACGCCGCCAGGACGGCCGGTCCCGCTAAGCGGGACCAGCGCTACGTCTGAACGGCACCACTCGGAACCAACTCTTTTCACGGTGGACAAACGTAACATTATCAGCCGGTCACAGCACTAGAGCTAATCAGGTTTTGGTGTAGCCGTATTTGTATGTCATGCTGAGCGGCTCCGCAGGAGACGCGAAGCATCCCCATGCAGTCACTCCGCTCCGCGTCGTGTGGAGTTTCCTATAAAAACCTTTAACTCCGTTTTTCCACCGGCAGTAGTGGGATGCTTCGGCCCGCCACCCCGGCGGGCCTCAGCATGACACCTTGAGAACGGATACAGTCAATCCGGAAGCCACACTAATTCCTAAACTGCCCTAATTCGCAAAGTCGTACAGCTTCGCCGGGTTGTCGACCAGAATCTGCTTCCTTAGCTTCCCGTCGGGAACCCAGGTTGCCAGCAAGTCCAATAGCCCGGCGTCAAACGGAACCTCAGTTTTGCAAGACTGGTGCGGCCAATCGCTTCCCCAAACCAGCCGTTCGGGAGCGGCCTTCGCCAGCGCTTGAGCCATGGGAGCAACGTCGTCGAACGGAAAACTCCCGCCGGAAGTCAGGTAGGCGCCTGAAAGTTTCGCCCAGCAATTGCCTTCGCCGAGCAGCGCCAGCAGAGTTTGGAAGCCGGGATTCTGCACGCCCAGGTGAGCCGGCACGCGCCCGATGTGATCGATTTCGAACGCCACCGGCAAGCGGCGGAGACGTGGAGCCAGGTCCACCAGGTTGCGGCCATCCACCAGAATCTCAAGATGCCAATTGAACGGGGCAACCAGTTTGGCGAGAGGTTCCAGGGTATCGAGTGAAACCCCGCCCTTGTAGATCAGGTTCAGGCGCACGCCGCGGAAGCCGGCGTCGTGCAGGCGTTGCACTTCTTGTCTGGGCGTGTCTACGTTCAAAACGGCGACCGCATGCCACTTCCCGCGCGACTCGACAACGGCGTCATAAGTGCAGCGGTTATCGGGTCCGTAAAAGCTGGGCTGGATAATGACGGCGCGCTGCAGCCCCAGCGCCGACAACATTCGCTGGTAGGCGTCTCTGTGCGCTTCACGTGGAGTGTAGCTGCGTTCGGCGCTAAAGGGATATTGCTCGGCGGGTCCGATGATATGCGCGTGGCAATCGCAAGCATTGGCCGGCACGGGAATGGTTGGCTTTCCCGGATCGGACTTGTACCCTTCACTGATTCTCCCGTGAGCTGATGTGCTGTTCATTAGGGTCGGTTCCTTTCCATTTTTGCTGCTGTGTTGCTTGATCTTGGCCCTGGTTTCTGCCGGGTTACTCTGACTTGGCGGCGGCGACCTTCAGTGCGGATGCATCGGCCTGATCGAGACTACGCAGGTCGCGTCCGCGCGTTTCCGGCAGGATCAGAGCGGCGATCACCACCAGCACGTAGGCGCTGAGCGCGCAGATGCCCATCGAGGTACCCAGCGCCATGCGCGCGCTGAGGATGCCAACCATGGTGGGCATCAAGGCGCCGAAAGCCCGGCCGGCATTGCCGCAGAATCCTGACGCCGTGCCGCGAATCCTGGTTGGGAACAGCTCCGAAAGATAAGCCCCGGTGCCTCCGGCCATTCCGCCTTGCATACAGCCGAGCACGAACCCCAAAGCCAGGGTCAGATTTGCCGTGATCGGCGCAAGTGTATAGACGGCAACGGTAACGGCCTGAATAAACGCGCATACGATAAAGGTCTTGCGGCGTCCGATCGCGTCCGCGAGGTATCCGTTGACAAACCCTCCGGCGAACGATCCCAGGATATTGATGGCCAGATAACCGCCGGTAGACAGCACGGAAAGGTGCCATACGATGCGGAGATAGGCGGGCAGCCAGGTGATCATCACGTAATTGCCGCCATAGATGCCGATGGTCAGCAGAACTGCCTTCAGCGTCATGGTGGCTTGTTCCGGCTTGAAGATGTCCCATAGCTTCGTCTTCTGCCTGGCGGATGTCGCTTGCCTGTCCCGTTGCGAATCGGTGTATACCTGCGATTCCTGGACTGACCGGCGGATCCATAGCACCGCTAAGGCTGGCAGCAGGCCAGTCATAAAAAGCAGGCGCCAACTGTATGTAGGCGGGAACCAACTGAAGAACCCGGTGGCCAGCAGTACGGACGTGCCATACCCGAGAGCCCACCCGGACTGTATGACGCCGACGACGCGCCCGCGCACTTGAGGGTTAATGGTCTCGCTGAGTAGAACCGCGCCCGCGGCCCATTCGCCTCCGAACCCCAACCCTTGCAGGCTTCGCGTCAGCAGCAATTGCCAGAACGAACTCGTGAGCCCGGACAGAAACGTGAAGACGGCGAACCATAGAATGGTCAACTGCAGGACGCGGACGCGGCCTATGCGGTCGGCCAGGACGCCTGCCAGCCATCCCCCAATCGCGGCGACGATCAGGACCGCGGTGGCAAGCATGCCCGCCTGGCCTCGCGTCATCCCCCAGAGCGCTATGAGCGTGGGAATTGCCAATGGATACATTTGCGTATCCATTGCGTCCACGCTCCAGCCGCCAAGACACGCCCAGAACGTCGTCTTCTCTCGCTTTGTCAGCCCCGTGAACCAGTCAAACATTTGCCGCCTCCATTGCCGGGAACTAAAACCAGGCCCGCTTCACTCCGGCTCAGGACAGCACGCGTCCTTTGGTTCTCGGGCCGAAGATACCGACCACGAGCGATACCAGCACGAACATCGCGGCGATGTAGATAAACACGCTGTTGTACCCGTAATAGCTGAACAGGGCGGCGACAATCAGCGGTCCGAAGGAATTGGCGCCCCGCCCGGCCCCGTAAGAGATGCCCGAACCCGAGTTGCGCACGTGCGTTGGGAAACACTCCGCCGTGTAGGCGTACAGTATGGGCGTAAACATCTGGAACGAGATCATCATCAGGAAGCCGAAGACCATGATCGAGGTTTGCGTGTTGCTCAACCCGTAGAGGATGGCGAAGAAGGCCTTGATCAGCACGCAAAAGGTAACCAGCCACTTGCGGTCCCAGCGGTCCGAGATGACTCCGGCGAGCATGGCCCCGACCGGCGCTCCCAACTGCATGGCCGAGGTCCAGGTCAGCGAGTGGACCAGCGAAAAGCCTTTGGCGACGAGCAGAGTGGGGATCCAGGCCTGCGCGCCGTAGAAGCCGAGCGCCTCGAAGAACCACGCCGAAACAAGCAAGGCAGTGCGTCCGCGAACTTCGGGAGAAAAGAGTTCCATGTACTTACCGCGATGAACTGGAGCAGGAGTGAACTCCGGCAGTGGCGGCAGTTCGCCAAATTTTGCGCGGGTGCGGGCTTCGATACGGTCCAGCGCGGCGTCGGCTTCCTCAAAGCGCCCCTGGTTCTCGTACCACCTGGGCGACTCCTCTATGCGATTTGTTACCAGCAAAACAAGCATGCCCAGCGCCCCCCAGATAAAGACGACTCGCCAGCCCCAAGTCGCCGCCGGGATCACCGCGCGGGCAACGAACGCGGTAGCCGGGATGCCACAAACTCCGATCATCATGATCCAACCCTGGTAGCTACCGCGGCGTTTTACCGGGAACATCTCGCTGATGTAAGTCATGCCGACGACCGTCATCGCCGAGATGCCCACCCCGGTCAGCAGGCGGGTAAGGAACAGTCCCGCCGTGTTCCAGGCGAAAGCGTTGAGCAACGAGAAAACCGAATAGAACAGAGTGGTGAGAATCAGGGCCTTCTTGCGCCCGATTCGGTCGGAGATCCATCCGCCGACATTTGCTCCTACCAACATGCCAATGAACGCTGCCCCGGTAATGAAGCCTATCGTTGACAGTGGCAGCTTCCAGGCAATGCGAATGGCGGGAGCGGCAAAACCGAAGGTGTTGAGGTCGCCCAGTTCGAAGAAGAAAATGTAGGCCATCATCCACATAATGCCTTTGTGAAATGGCCCAATCGGTAGCCGGTCCAGGCGTGCTGCCGCCGATGGCCTGCCGGCCCGCTGTGTCGCAAATTGTGTCTCCATGTTCCTCACCTCTACAAGGAGTTAAGAGCCCAGGGTCCAGAACAAAATGTCTTCGGCCGTGCGGTTGCCAGCAACGCACAGCCGCCCAAATTTGAGCCCCCCGACCGTGGCAGGCGGCTGGGGCAGGTACGCGGCCTTGATTAGCTGCCAGCCCCCGTGCCTTTTTCTTGCCTGAGCATCTCCATAAGCCCGGTCACCGAGCCGATCGTCTCCAGCTTCCAGATCGCCTCGATGACGCGTTTCTGCTGCGGCCGTGAGAGCACGCCATCGGCAAGAGCCACGAACTTCTGCTCGATCTCCGCGTCGCTCAGCGGATTACGCGGATCGCCCTTCGGGTAATCAAGCTGCTTGCTGAATGCCTTGCCGCCGGTGGTGGTGATCGTGACGGCTACGCGCTGCAAGGCCGGGAAGAGCTTCTCGATCTCGGGGTCAGCCGTCACCTCGACCTTGCGAAGCTGCGCCCGCACCTGCGGATCGAGGATCTTCTGCATGGTGAACTGCGCCGGCGTCACCTGGCGGTCGACGATGGCGGCGGCGATGCAATAAGGCAGCGAGTGATCGGCGGTCTCCTTGGTGTGCGGATCGTACTTGCTGGGATCTGCCAGGATGTCGGCCGCCCGCGCCAGCGAGCGGATCTGGACCTTCTGCACCTGCTCCGGCTTGAGGTCGTTTTCCGCGATCAGGTCGAGCACGGCCGAGATGGGCGCGTGCGTGAGCGCCTCGGTGGGGAAGAACTTCATGCCGCACTGCGTAATACGCCAGGATTTTCCCAGCCCTTCGGTCAGCAGGTTGAGCTTCCACTCCGGACCGAACGTGTGCGCCAGTCCTTCTTTGCCGTCGATGACGTGCTCCGGGCCGGTGTAACCCTGGGCGGCCAGCAGCGCGGCGAACACGCCGCTCTCCGTCGCCAGCGGATCGACCGTGTTCTTCATCATCGTCAGCTTGCCGGCGGTGACCGCGCCGAGGGTGGCGCGCGCCGATGCCGAGATGCCGATGGCATGCTGCATCTGTTCCCAGGACAGCCGCAGCATGCGCGCGGCGACAATGGGCGAGACGAAGGCCGTCAGCGTCGCATGATGCCAGCCGCGCTCGCGAATGCCGGGGAAGGCGGCTTCGCACAGGCGCATATCGAACTCGTGACCGAGGACGAGGCCCACAATCAGCTCTTTGCCTCCCGAGTGAGCGCGCTCGCCGCAGGCCAGCGCCGCCGGGAAGATATCGGATGGATGCGCCGGGTCCTGCTTCCAGTAGATGTCGTTGTAGTCCATGCAACGGACCATCAGCGCATTAGCGAGCGCCGCATGCACTACGTCGATCTTCCGGCCCGAGCCGATCACGGTCGCGGGACCGGGGGCGGCGACCTCCTCCAGCACCCGGAGGGCGATGGCAACGTCATGCTGCTGGTAGCCGCCTAGCGCGCAGCCGAGCGAGTCGAGCAGAAAACGCTTCGCCTGGTACACCGCCTCCGGCGAGATGTCGCTGAACTCGAGCGAGGCCGCCCAACGGGACATCTCGGCCGTGATCGTCTGTTTCTTTTCGTCAACGTTTTGCGCCATAGTTGCTCCGATTCTCTGCATCCGCGCTTGCTGGACTAGCCCTAGACTGGGAAGAGGACCGTATTGCCTCCGAACTCGGGTTCTAACGTGCCGCCTTCTCCGGCGGGGCCTTCAGGTTCGACGGGTTCTTGAACGGCAGGAACGCCATGAAATCGGCATGGTGCACGATGAACGCCTCGGTCGTGCGCTTTACCAGGTCGCCCTCGGCGGCATGGGCGGCGATGATGTGGCAGACCGCGTCCGGAACGCCGCACTCCATGGCCAGCGCCACGCCCGTGAACGGGTGCCGGAGCATCTCGCCCCGGTAGCTCTGGACCGCCTTGCCATCCCTGGTTTCGTACTCCAGCAGTTTGCCGACGTCGGCCAAAATGGCGCCGGCAATAACCGTGTCGAAATCGATCTTCAGGCTGTTTCCCATAAACCGCTGCATCGCCTCCGCCGAATGGCGGGCAATGTGCACGACGCAGCGCTTATGCTCCATGAACGTCGTAGGACAATTCGGGATCAGCAGCGTGAAAGGAATGCTGTTGAGATCGGCCGGGGTGAGCGGGCTAAGCGCGAAGGCCCGTTCCCAGGTGCGCGCGACCTTGCCGCGCAGGCCGGGGTCGCCAATCCAGTCCAGCTCCGGCCATAGCTGCTTTACGTCGTTGATGGTGGCGGTGCCGGCGCCTGAGCCGGTGCGTGCCATAGTGTTCCTCCTTAGAACTGGTACAGCTTCGCCGGATTGTCGACCAGAATACGGTTGCGTATTGCCTCGTTGGGGGCCCACTCGGAAAGCAGGTCCAGCAGAATGGCATCGTCCGGCTTCTCGTTCACGGGGGCGGTCGGATGCGGCCAATCGCTGCCCCACACCAGGCGCTCCGGAGCTTCTTTCACGAACGCCTTTGCGATGGCGGAGCTGTCGGCATAGTGGGGCGGCCCGTCCTTCGAGAGGATGTACGCGCCAGAGAGTTTGACCCAGGCCTTTTGCTTCTGCATGAGGTCGACAATGAAGCCGAATGCCGGGTGCTGGCTGCCCGCCGGCAGAGGAAGCCGCGCGAGATGATCGAATACGAGCGGGCAGGGAAGCTGGCTTAGCAATGCCTTGTAGGCGAGCACGTCTTCGCCCGGCGCGTTCATCTGGATATGCCACCCGATTTCCGCGAACCGCTTGGCCAGCGGAGTCACCATCTCCCAGGTAGTTCCGCCGCCCTGTGCCAGGTTGAAGCGGACGCCGCGCACTCCCGCCTCATGCAGTTGTTTCAGCTCCATATCGCTTACGCTGCTGTTTACCACCGCGACGCCGCGGGTCGTCTTCATGCCAAAAGTGTGGAGCGATTCCACAAGCAAACGATTGTCTACGCCGTAGGTAGAGGGCTGGACGATTACGTTGCGCGTGGTACCCAGCCGCTTTTGTAACATTCTATAATCGGAAATTAGAGCATCGCCCGGCCGCAAGTGTGTGGTTGGGTCTGCCGGGAAGCGCGAATCATAAATGTGGTGATGACAATCGGCCGCGTTCGGCGGGACCTTGAGCCGAGGCAGCTCAGTGCCGGATGACCACTTGACGGCCTGCGCCACCGGGACGGACTCGCCCTTCGCCAAGCTGGCGACCCCAACCGCCAGCAGAGGAACCGCCAATGTAAACTCACGGCGGGTACAGCCATTGTTCTTCATCGACTTTCTCCTCCAGTCGCTGCCGTCCAGTAGCTTGTGTAAAATCGTTCAGGGAAAATGGAATGGAATTATACCCGCTTCGCCTGCTTAAGGGTAGACTTTTGCCGCCCCACAACTCAGCGAGGAACAATCCACATGCCCGCCACCATCATCGACTCCGCCCTGTTTGGCGATACCTTCAGCAACCCGGCGATGCGCGCCATCTTCTCCGATGAACGCCGCATTCAGTATTACCTCGACATCGAAGGGGCTCTGGCCCGGGTGCAGGCCAGCCTGGGAATCATTCCCAAGGATGCGGCGGCGGAGATCTGCCGTCACTGCTTCGTCGAACAGATTGACATGGCAAGACTGAAGACGCAGATCGACGTCATCGGCCATCCGGTGCTTCCCGTCGTGCAGCAACTGGTGGGGCTTTGCTCAGGTGGACTGGGCGAGTGGTGCCATTGGGGCACAACCACGCAGGACATCATCGATACCGCGACGATCATGCAGGTTCGTGACGCCTTGAACCTGGTGGAGGAAGACCTGACGGCGATCTCCGATTCCCTGGCCTCGCTCGCCGAACGCTACCGCGATACGCCGATGGCCGGGCGCACCAAGACGCAGCAAGCCGTTCCCATCAGCTTCGGCCTCAAGATGGCCGTGTTGCTTGCGGCCTTTGGGCGGCATCGAGCGCGGTTACGGGAGCTGCGGGCGCGTGTCCTGGTCGGCCAGTTCGCAGGGGCGGCGGGCACGCTCGCCTCGCTGGGCAAAGATGGATTGCGCGTGCAGAAAGCGCTCATGGCCGAGCTCGGGTTGGGACAACCCGAAATCGCCTGGCACACCATGCGGGACCGCTTTGCCGAGATCGGATGCTTTCTCGGCTTGCTGACCGGCACGCTCGGCAAAATTGCCGTGGACGTCAACCTGATGGCTCAAACCGAAGTGCAAGAGGTTTCGGAATCATTCACTCCGGGCCGCGGCTCC
>JBEKQR010000183.1:0-8324 GCA_049519515.1 Candidatus Korobacteraceae bacterium | reverse complement strand
CTGACTGTGCGAATCAAAGGGGAGTAATTATGCAGCCGGGACGTCCCATTTGCGTTGATGATGATCCGAGCACCATCGTGGCGTTCTCGCGAACTCTCGCAAGCGTCGTGCGCGCGCTGGCAGAGCGGTTGCTGGCCACTGGTGCCGCAGCCTGGAATCAGATTCTCGGCAGGTCGCCGTATCACGAAAAAGCCAACAAGTAACGGCCGCGAAGCATGAGCTCACACTGATCGACAGCGGTCGCTCCCAACCTCCACTCATCCCCGCTGGCAATTACTCAGAAGAGAGCGGTTCCTGCGTACTCTCTCAGCCAGACCTTATAATCCATCTCTGCGTGCGAACCAGCGATGCCATGCCGTTCCGATTGTATAGTGGAACATCACCCTAAACTTTCCTCATACCAGATCGCCGCACGTACTCAGTTCATTTCTCGGGAATGATTGGGACGAGCACGTATGCCGGGTGCTCGGAATCAACATGCAAGGTCGTCCGCCCGCCGAACACTGCCGGTGGACGATCACGCGGATCGTTATGCAGAAACGGACCGCAGCCCAGCAGCTCATTCTTGAAGTTTGACAGCTTCAGCCCGGTCTTCTTCGCGTATTCGTAATCTTTTCCGCGAACCGAAAGCGCAATCCGGTATCCCGGCGGCACCACGATGGACGTCGGCCAGATTTCAACCTCCAACTCGACCGGAACCCCGGGTTTCAGCGGCTGCTTTTCGTCGTGAGTGTGATAAGGCCGGTAGGGTTTGGTTAACTTGGGATCGAGCTTGCGATGAGATGCCCGCAGCCAACCCTGGGCAATTGGCGTATGCGGATCGATTGCTCCCAGGAACGTCACTTCCCGCAGGTCAGGCGTAAAGACCCGGAATACCAGGAACAGATCGGCATCAGTGGTGGATGAAGATACGGAAAGCTTGGCAGCCAACGGACCAGTGATTTCGGTTTCCTGCGCCAAAGGCTCCGAGATGAAAGTCAGGCCATCGCCCATGGCGTCAAATTCAAGTTTGGCGGAGCTCTTCGCCGGTTCGGTGGACAACAGGTTCCCGGCAGGTTGCAGGTAGAACCTGGTCCACCGGGTGCGGGCGAGCGGCCATTCATTCTCCATGCGCTGCACGAACTTGTCGATATGGCGCACCTGGAGTTGAACCCTGGGCTGCTTGTCCCATCCGTTGTTTTCACCCTTGAGGAAGTGGGCGAAGAAGCGTTTCTGCAAATTGACGCCGTAGTCGGTATAGAAGTGCGTCCAGTGCTCCAGACCGTGTGCTTCGAGCCATTTGTGCGGAGTTGCCGCTCTCACGAAGGCCTCGAAGTTGCCCCGCGGATGAAGCCCTTGTCCGCCCCAATTGGCGGTAGTCAGCAAAGGCGTAGTGATCTTGTCCCAAACCGCTGATCTCACCTTGTGATAGTCGTCGTCCAGCGAATGGGCGAGAATGTCGTCGCCATATTCACAACGATTGGCCGCCAGTTCTTTGTCGGACATGGTTACGTCGCCGCAAACCAGCTCGCCGGTCACCACGCTGCGCGGCCCGCGCTCGCCCAGGCCATATTGAACGCTCTTGATCTGCATGTCATACCAGTTGGCATGGAAGGTAGTCAGGATGCCGCCGTGATGCGTCGCGTCGCGATACCAATCCGCCTCCGCCTCCCAGGCGCACATGGCAGCCAGATGCGGCGGTTGCTTCGAGGCGACCGGCCACTCCATTTGGGCGTAGTAGGAGATTCCATTGATGCCGACCTTGCCGTTTGACCAGGGCTGAGCCGCCGCCCACTCGATGCACTGACAGCAGTCGTCGCTCTCGCGCGCGGAAAAGTGATCGATGTAACCGGGGGAACGGCCGCAACCGCGGGAATCGACGCGAACGATGGCATAGCCATCGGGCACCCATTTCTCGGGGTCGACCACTTCCCAGTTCTGGTACTTGTTGCTCGAGCCATAGGGAACGTCCGGATGGTTTGCCACCATGGCATTCCAGGCGCTGGGATAGCCTTCCTGAAAAGCAAGCCCCTTTGCATATGGGCCATAAGCCAGAATGACCGGGTATTTGCCTTCCTGCAGGGGGCGGAATACATCGGCTTTGAGGACAAGACCGTCGTCCATTGCAATCGCAATGTCCCAATCGATCCGCATTCCATCACGAACTTCGCTTTTTATTGGCATCGGTTATCTCCTCTGTCACGCATCAGCTTGCTAAAGCGGGGCGTCTCCGGGTCCGTCCGGCTTTAAGTTGAGAATGTATGTTCGCAGTGTTCACGGCGCTTGATCATACAGCGTAGCCGCGCTTTTGGAAATATTGAAGCTCTGCGGCAGAAGCGGCACACGCACTCGCATACTCATCCCAGCCACGATGGCAAAGCTGCGAGGCCTGAAGCAGCAACTCCAGCAGCAAATCCCATGATCATGGTGCGTGGACATAAAAGTGGCGAACCTATTGCATTTCTAGAACGAGCAAGCCAGGAAATTGTTGATGGACTAGTAATGAGATCTGTTCCTTTTTTAGTCATTGCCCTTCGGAGTAAAAGCAGTATCATGCCATCACACGGTAAATACATTTCCCCTGGCGCGGAGGTGTCTGTGGGAACAATCAGCCATGAGGTTCGGGCCGTTTCGCGGCCGACAGTCAGCGCGGTTATCGAAAACCTTCCGCTTAGCAAAACTCACTACATGCTGGCCATTGCGGCCGCACTTGGCTACATGTTCGATGCCTTTGATACTTACGTCGTCAGTTTCGCCATGCCTTCGATTGTCAGAGAGTGGAAACTGACGCCGGTGTTCAATGGCATGCTCGCGTCAGCGGGAATGTGGGGCATGTTCATCGGCGCCATGATGTGGGGGCCGATCATCGATAGGTTTGGCCGCAAATTCGGCTTTGCCGGGACGGTGCTGGGATTCAGCCTGCTGAGCGGCATCACCGCGTTTGCGACCGACACAACACAATTCATCATTTACCGTTTTATCTCCGGCCTGTGTCTGGGCGGCATGCTGCCCGTGGTTTCGGCCTTGCTTGCCGAATACGTTGCCGCCAAGCACCGGGGAAGAGTCGTGGCCATTCCGCCGGTGTTCTGGCCGGTCGGCCTGTTTGCTGCCGCCATTGCCTCCTTCGTCCTGGTTCCGGTCTATGGCTGGCGCTCGCTGTTCGTGGTCGGCGTGGTGCCTGCGTTCCTGGCCTTCTTCGTGATCAAAAAGTTTCCCGAGTCGCCACGCTGGTTGGCGACCAAGGGCAAGAAAGAGCAAGCTGCCGCGGTTCTGGTGCGGCTCGGCGCCAGCGAGAAAGACGTACGCGATCTAGCCTTGGATGAGGCCACGCAGAAGGTCCCGCTCAGCGTGCTGCTGCATGCGCCCTATCTTAAGAGGTTCATTCTCACCACCAGCGTCCTGTTCTTCGGGTTCTTCGGCTATTACGGTTTCGTGCTGTGGCTGCCATCTATCCTGGCGGTGGAATTCAAACTCAGTTTGGTAAAGACATTTACCTACACCATACTCGTCGGCGTCTTTGCCATTCTGGGCAAGGTCACCGCTTTCTTCACTATCGATACATTCGGCAGGAAGCAATTGTTCTATTTCGGCTACGGACTGGCCGGACTTGCTTCGTTAATTTTCGGCGTGCTCAGGGACCCGGTTCATCTTCTGATTGGCGCCTGCTCTCTCTCTTTCCTGCTGGAAGAAGCCGCAGCCGGATGCGTGGTGCTGCCGACCGAACTCTTCCCCTCGCAAGTACGCGGCACGGCGAACTCATGGACGAGCGCCTCCGGCAAGTTGGCCTCAGCCCTCAGCCCGCTGGTGTTTGGATTCTTCATGGCCAGGCACATGTATTACGGGATTTTCGTCACCATGGCGGTGTTCTTCTGGGTAGCTTGCATCATGGTGCTTACCTTGGGCGTTGAGACCAAGGGCAGAGCACTGCACGACGTTGGCGCTCAATAACAGCATTATCGCTGGCGGCGCCTTTGACCGGCCGGCAAGCTTCATGAACTCATAGTCGACATCTCGCGCGTAACCAGCGCCGCTAGCGGCGTTGATCTGAAAGGAGCTTTAATTCTATGGGCGGAACTGGTGTAAAGCTGAAGCCAGGTTCAAAAGGCGCTGCCTATATTGTGGACTTCCTGGTGCAGCAGAAAGTGCCCTATGTCTTTGGGCTGTGCGGGCACGGAGTCCTCGGCCTGCTGGACGGCCTCTATGACCGGCAGAGCGAGATCAAGACGATCTCGGTGCATCATGAGGCGATCGCGGCCTTCATGGCCGACGGCTATTTCCGTGTGGCGCAGAAGCCGGTGGCGACCTACAGTTCATGTGGGCCGGGCTCAGCCAACCTGGTGACGGCGGTGGCCGGCGCCTTTGCCGATTCTTCGGCCATGCTGGTCATAACCGGCAACGTTCCCACCGGCCAGTGGAACCGCGGTCCTTTCCAGGAGAGCGGGCGTTACTACCAGGGCGATTTCATCACCGTCCTGCGCTCTTATGTGAAGCGCAGCTTCCAGCCGACGCGCGGCGACATGCTGCCCCTCGCCATGCGGCAGGCCTTTGCCCTGATGACCAATGGACGGCCGGGACCGGTACACATGGATGTCCCGCTCAACATCTTTGTCGAACCGGTGGATGAGACCGCGGCGGCGCGAGAGCAGTGGCCGCCGGCAAGCTGGGCGCGTCCGGCGGGCGATCCGGCGGCCATTGCCGCTGCCGCCAAGCTGCTGCTGGAAGCCGAGCGTCCGGTGATCGTCGCCGGCCATGGCGTCGAGTTGAGCAGGGCCGAAGCAGCGCTCGTGGCCTTTGCCGAAGCCTTCTCAATCCCGGTCGCGACGACGCCTTTCGGCAAGGGAACATTCGACGCCAGTCATCGTCTGAGCCTGGGGCCGACCGGCCGCAATGGTCCGCTGATGTGCAATGCCGCCTGCCGCAACGCCGACGTCATTCTGGCGCTCGGCACCCGCTTCGACGACCGCGCCACCAGCGCCTGGTTGCCGGGCATGACCTACAGTTTCCCGCCGACCAAGCTCATTCACGTCGACATCGATTCCAATGAGATCGGCCGCAACTTCCAGACCGCGATCGGGATCATCGGTGACGCGCGGCTGGTGCTGGAGCAGTTGATGGCGTACAAGGCCGATGTCTCCGGACGGCGCAGTGCCTGGCTGAGCCGCATCGACGGCTGGCGGAAGAAGTGGGACGCGGCCACCAAGCCGGCGTACAGCTCCGATGCGGTGCCGATCCATCCGGCGCGCCTGATTTCGGATCTGCGCCGGGTGGTGCCGGACAACGGCATCGTCATGTCTGATGTGGGCGGCCACCACAACTGGCTGGTGGCGGAATGGCAGGCGCGCCGTCCCCGCACCTTCCTGCAAACCTGGGGCTTCGCCTCCATGGGCTTTGGTGTAGGCGGCCCGCTCGGAGCCAAGCTTGCGGCCCCGGACCGGCCGGTGGTTTCCGTCTGTGGCGATGGCGGCTTTGTCATGTGGGCCAGCGCCGTGCTGACCGCGGTGGAGTACAACATTCCCGTGGTGTGGCTGGTGTGGAACAACTACGGGTTCGTAGTCATCCGCGACCAGCAGATGGGATTCTTCGGCAAGACGCGCGAGCTGGCCTGCAACTTTACCGACAGCGGCGGCAAGCTGTACAGCGCCGACTATGCCGCCATGGCGCGCTCGATGGGCGCGGTTGGCGTCACCGTCGAAAAACCGGCTGACCTGGCGCCGCAACTGGAAGCGGCGATTGCCTGCAACAAGCCGGTCGTGCTCGACGTGCGCGTCGATCGCGAGTCGCGGCCGCTGGCCAGCGGAAGCTGGGAACTGCCGCCGATCCCGCCGCCCCTGCCGAACTTTGGCTGGGGAGAAGACTAGAAAGGAACGCACATGGAGAAACCTGCTGTGGCACAAGGCAGCAAACCATGGTCGCTGAAGATGATGGCCCCGCTCGAACCGGGGATCGTATGCATCGACATGGAGCGCATGCTGAAGTTCTATACCGGGGTTTTGGGCCTTACCCTGGTGGCTGACGCGGAAACCGCGCCGGAGATGAGCGCCAAGTTCCGGGCCACTCCGCATGGGTACAGGATCGTGCGTCTGCAGACCCCCTATGGCGAGCGTGTCAAGCTGGTGCAGCCGAAGGTGCCTCCCATTCAGAACCCTATGCCCGAGTGGGTCTTCCAGCGGCAGGGATTTGCCTACATGACCTTCATCATCGACGACATGCCGGCGATGGTGGCGCGGCTGAAAGCGAACAACGTGAGGCTTGTCAGCGAAGAGCCGGTCGAAGTCCGCAAGGGCGTCTTCGCGCTGTTCTCCATCGATCCGGAGGGGAACTACGTGGAGTTCGTGCACTTCCCGGACGTCGCGGCTTATCGCCCTGACCTGTTCAAGAAGTGAGGGTGAAGCAGCGAGTCTATCGGTGAGAAATGTAGGTCTCGGCGCATGGAAGGTAGCGCCGGCCTCCAGGCCGGCTGTCGCGTGGGCCTCCGGCCCGCGCATATTTTCTGCCGGCGTGGACGCCGCCAGGACAGCCGGTCTCACACCCCAGCAAGCCAAAGACAGCTTGCTGGGGACCCCGGTCTGGAGACCAGCGCTACTTCAGAGCGGTACTACTCGCAGGCAATTCCGAGACTGTTGCTTTTGCACCAGAAAGCGCTTGCCTATGCCGTCAGTACGCTGCACAATCAAGCGATCCGGCAATGGGAAAGGATTAATGACAGATGAGCAGCAGCCTCAAGATTCCTGAGTGCCAGGCCCCTGATCCGAATCCGCGTCCTCCGCGTCTGAAGGCCCCGCCGGGAGCGACCGACACCCATTTCCACATCTTAGGTCCGGCGGCGCGCTATGCCTATGTTGAAGAGCGCGAGTATACGCCACCAGATGCGGTGCCGTCGGCGTGCCGCAAGCTTTTTAACACTCTCGGCATCCAGCGTGCGGTGCTTGTGCAGCCCAGCGTCTATGGCGAAGACAATACCTGCATGGTGGAGTCGGCACCGAAATTGGGCGCGCCCGCGCGCCTGGTGGTGGTAGTCCCGTTTTCAACTCCCGATAAGGAGCTGCGCCGCTTGCACGATGCCGGAGCGCGCGCCGTGCGCTTTATCCTGGCGCACATCGGCGGCCTGCCGCTCGGCGACCTGGAGCGTTTTGCCGCCCGCGTGAAGGACATGGGATGGCACGTCCAGTTCCTGCTGCGTCCGGCCAACCTCATTGAACTGGAGAGCCGGATCGCCAAGCTGCCGACCGACTTCCTCATCGACCACATTGGCCTGATTCGCCCCTCCGAAGGCGGAGTAAAGCAGCCTGCCTTCCAGGCGCTACTGCGGTTGTTCCGCACCGGCCGCTGCTGGGTGAAACTCACCGGCGGCTACCGCATCTCTGCCCAGGCGCCGCCCTACCCTGAGGCGATTCCGCTGGTCGAGGCGCTGGTCAAGGAACGCCCCGATCGCCTCCTCTGGGGCAGCGACTGGCCGCACGTCATGATGAAGGGCAAGATGCCCAACACCACCGAACTGTTCGATCTGCTGCTGGATTGGGTGCCGGACGCGAAGATCAGGGCGCGTATTCTGGCCGACAATCCGCAGGAGCTGTTCAAGTTCTAGCCAAAGAGCCCGGTGCCCCACCTTCGCGGAGCGAAGCGGAGCTAAGGTGGGAATAGACAAAGGGAGGCGAGCAATGAATCCATGGGAGAGGAAGCTGGGACTGATCGTGCCTTCGTGGAACACGGTCAACGAGTACGAGTTCCAGCGGGTGGTTCTGCCGGCGATGTCGGTGCATTCGATGCGCATCAGGATCACGGCCGACGACGAAGAGAATTTCACCCGCATGGCGACCGAGGTTCCCGGCGCGGCCAAGCTGCTGGCCCAGGCCAAGGTGCAGGTGATCTGCTACGGCTGCTTGGCCGGCGGCTTCATCAAGGGGACGGGACACGATCAGGAGATCATCCGCGACATCGAGTCCGCTACCGGGATTCCCGGCGTGGCCGCGGCCGCGGCGGTGGTGGACGCCTTGCGCGCCATGGGAATCACGCGGGTCAGCGTGGCCTCGCCTTACGAGCTTTGGCTGAACGACAAGCTGGCGCAGTACCTGAATGCCTTCGGCATCGAGGTGCTGGCGCTCAAGGGGCTTGGCACCTCGGCGCATGCCAGTTTCACGCCGGAGCAGAATGCGGAGCTGGCCAGCGCAGTTGACCGGCCCAACTCGCAGGCTGTCTTTATCAGTTGTTCGAACTTCCGCACGCTGGAGATCATCGAGCTGCTGGAGAACAAGCTGGGCAAGCCGGTGCTTACCAGCAACATGTGCTCGCTCTGGAAGATGCTGCGCGTGCTGGGCGATCGCCGCTGCCTGCCCGGCGCGGGCCGC
>JBEKQR010000182.1:0-8398 GCA_049519515.1 Candidatus Korobacteraceae bacterium | reverse complement strand
CGCCGAGTTTCCGCGCGCGCTCCCTATCCCCTTCGTTAGGATACGAGATATGCAAACCTAAATGAAACCTGCTGTGAGGATTGCGCCAATCAATCCGGTAAAAACCTTCCGGTGTCTTATGATCTCCCTGCCTCCACTTTGGTTCCGGACCGCCACTCCCGAGCGCCACCGCGTACGACTTTACTGTCTCAGTTCCGCTTAGCAGCAGCAGCTTATGTTCACTCTTGAGCACCAATACGCGGTCAATCGTCTCCTGCGCAAAAATAAAGGGTGACAGCAGAAATGCGAGCAACAGCAGACCACTCAGTTTTGCATGCTTCGTCATCGATTAAAAGTATACGGCATTGCAGCCCGTTCCCTCCAGTTCCGCGTTAAATACGTTCTTATCTTGGGTATGGGTAGCCATTGGCCAGTAGCTCGGCATCAAATCCATAGATATCAGGATAGAAATGAATGTCTCCGTGTTCTCGTGCTAGCGCCGTAGTATAAAGAATCATTACAGGGATCGGTTTCGTAAGGTACACCTTGAGGGCGTCTTGCCCGTCCCGCATCGCATGCCGTACCTGTTCGAGAGCCCACTCCGGCTTGTCCCGTAGTACCCAAGCCGCTAATTCATCAGGCTTTTCCAAGTGAACGCAACCGTGGCTCACACTCCGTTTCGGTTGCTTGAAATAGTTCCCCCAGGACGGAGTGTCGTGGAGATACACGTTGTACCGGTTCGGAAATATAAACTTCACCAAACCCAGTGAGTTCTCTGGCCCCGGCTTCTGGCGGACGCGAAGCTTGCCAGCGCTAACCTGATGGAGGATTTCTCTTGTGACCTTTCTATCCGGTACCACTTGCCCACTCGGTGCTATGATCTCGAAATTACTCTCGGAAAGATAGTTGGGATCGTCCCTGGCATTAGGAATAACTTCATCCCGCTCAATAGAGAACGGCACATCCCAATATGGGCGGAAGACCAAGTATTCCATCTCGACTTCCAGTATCGGGGTGCGGGTGCTTGCGATATCCTCTCCGCCAACGTCCACCCTCATCGTAAGGCCGATTCCGCCCTCTTCATCAAATGCATATAGTCGAAACGCCGGGATATTGACCACGATTGGAGGTTGCGGGAAGTCGTAACGCAGCCAGCGGTAACGTTCTAATGCAAGCCGTATCTGCGCGATACGGAAACTCAAGGGAACGTTAAGCTGCTCGAGAGTTTTCAGATCGATGGATCCGTCAAGAGGCAGGCCATGGCGTTCCTGGAATCGTTTGACAGCCTCGACCAGCGCTCCAGCGTAAAGTCGAGGATTCTCGGGAATTTCCGCACTCTCCGGCAGATCACCCAGCAGGCGTAGCAACCTGGCTAACCTGGGAGTGCCATCATATAGCGTTCCGGAAAGCACGGTGCCATTAAAAAGGGGCAACTTTTCCCCGTCGTCCTCTTCTGCTAATCGCATGTACGTCAGCAGCACCCTTTTCATTTCACGGTAGCTGGCGATCGGCGGTTCGAGCTTTGCCAATTCCGATTTCAAGTCTGTTCCGTTCACCAAGTACTTCTGAACGAACATGGAAAGGTCCAGTTCCTGAGGGCCTACGTTAAGCCGGAACTGGAAATATCGCGGATTAAGTCTTCCCACCCGAACATCTGAGATATAACGCATGGCACATACTGTTAGTGCGACGTCGAAACGGGCGTAATCGCGCGGCGTATGCTCGTGTTGTAAATGCGCCAATCGTTCAAGCCAGAGAAATGAGTCATAATCCTCAACGCGAAGGCCCTGCAGATCGGCTTGCTGCAGCACCTTGATCATCTCCAAGGCCTGCGGGGTAGGTCGTCCTTGACGAATCCAGGCCAGCGAATAGCCCGAACTCCGATAGAAGTTTTCCACATGGGCGCGATAATCTGGAAAATTGGGCCAATGCAGGTCTTCCAGCCGGCCAGCGGCAATAATCTCTTGCAAGGCCGGTATCGGGCTGCCTTGAGCCGGTAGGGCGGTGACGTCCACTTTCTCGGAATTAGTCCGATCCCGGTCCCTATGGCCGTGCGCGGCGATTCCAAATACCAGGGAACAAACGGTGAACAACACCGCCCCGATTCGGCAAGTTACGTTTCGACCGTACATGGTGCTTCCTGTTAGTCCTCGTAAAGCTCGGACTGGGGCTTTGAGGGCTATCTCTTTTATAGTCTCGCGGCTTTTCGGGGTCTGAGCCGAATTGACCATCTCCGGAATGGGGGAATCGGCTTCATTCCGAAACGGACAGACTAGGCGAACCTGCGCCGCTCAGTGATAATCAGCCTGAGAGTGAATTGCATTGGCAGGGTAAAGGACTAGTTCAGCGAACAGGTGTAGCCACCATCCCGCTGAGGCCCTCGTGGGGTATCGGGCATTTGGCATAATAGCACTCGCAGCGATGGAGATCGGTTCCGGTGGCCCGCAACGATGGAATGGCGAACGACTCCTCAAGCCAGCCATCGCGGCAGCCATGCGGGCAGCAGGGAGCGACTGGCTTAGGATCGGCTAAAGCCATTTTGCGCCCCTTCCGATTCCGGCCAGTGCATGACCACTCCAGCGGTAATAACCTCATCGCGAAAAGACAGCAGGCTAATCTCGTACATCGACGGCGGCGGGGCGAAGGGTCGTGGGGCGGAGCCGGTGGTGGGTTGAGATTGCGACTTGCTTATCATTGTGATCATTTTCTTCTGCTTCGTTCAGCTCTGTATGATTATGGCTTTATGTCGTGACTAGTCTGTATATTCCTCTGGTCGGATACGATCAACCCGCCCGTAAGCCGTTCTCACAGTGCCAAGCGTCTCCGAAGCTACCAAGCGCAGAGATAAATGTCTGTTCAATATTGCTCACATAGCCCCGTGACTCTGGACGGCATGGCTGAAGTCACACCCCTTCAAAACACTATTTTCCAACAAGTTCTAGCATGTTTGAGGAGTTTTCGAGGTCTCCGGAAGACGTAACGGAACCTCGGGTAAAGTGATCAGTCTTGAACAGACCACCAAGCCGGCTTCTGACTAGCATGATGAAGAAGGACTGAGGGTCAACGGACCACTCGCGCGCAAAAGGAGCACCGATAAATGAAACGAGTTGCCGTTATCAGTACAGCAATTCTGTTCTTGATTTTCGGAATTACTGCCCCTGCCAACGCCCAGCACGAGCAAAAGGGTAAGGAACAGGGCAAACCGCAACAGGGGCAGCAACATCAACAAGGGCCGTCCGCGCAGCAACAGCATCAGCAGCCGGCCAATAAACCTGCGCAACGTCAGGCAAAACCGCAACAGAGCTACGGCGGTGCATATCACGGCGGCGTAAAGCCCACGGGTCCCACCAATGGGGGCGTCCACCAGAGCGGCGTCCCGCAACACCAAGGGCAGGTGCGCAGCGGTTTTGGCCAGTCTCGCGCCAGTTCGTGGAATAACGACCATCGCACTTGGGGGCAGCGCGGCGGCTATAACGGCTACCGAGTTCCTGAAGACCGCTTCGGGCGCTATTTCGGGAGCAACCACTTCTTCCGCATCAACCGCCTTCCGATGGTCTTCGTAGGCGGGTATCCGCGATTCCAGTATGACGGCTATTGGGTTACGTTCGTTGATCCGTGGCCAGAGGCTTGGGCTCCGACATGGTACGAAACCGACGACGTATATGTTGATTACACTGGCGATGGTTATTACTTATATAACCGCGCGCACCCCGGCATCGGGATCGCAGTCACCATCGCGTCCTAGCGGCTGATTTGAGTACGCCACGCTTGCTTTGTTGCGGAGCGGGTCAACACATCCACGACGGTTGCCA
Source organism: Candidatus Korobacteraceae bacterium (assembly GCA_049519515.1). Taxonomy (GTDB): domain Bacteria; phylum Acidobacteriota; class Terriglobia; order Terriglobales; family Acidobacteriaceae; genus CAWBRT01. The sequence continues at coordinate 4,607 of JBEKQR010000182.1, read as the reverse complement.
CCGCTCCCAGCAAGTTGTGGTCAATTTTGACCAGCGTTCAGAGGATTAAACCTTAATACTGTCTTAGCCTGAAGCGGCTTTGGCGATGCGGGAACAATTTCACCTCACACGGGAGGAAACGTGTATGTTTCGAAAGACCAGTATAGTCGCGGCAGTTCTTGGCGGAGTCCTGCTCATGGGCGGTGCCCTGCCCTCACTGGCCGATGCACAGCGTGATTGCGAAAAGCGCGTTCGTACGGCCGAGCAAAACCTTCAACACGAAATTGACCGTCATGGAGAGCGCGGCAAAGATGTTGAGAGGCGCAAACAGGAGCTTGAAAGAGAGCGCCAGAACTGCCGCAAGTACGAGGGTCGCGACCGTGACCGTCATAATTAACGAGCGGCGATAGGCACGAATACATACGCCCACGGTAAGAACCCAGCTTGCACTCCGGTTGGCGTCCAATCCAGCCCTGGTGCTTACGCCCTGCTGTTGTCGTCAAGTACTAACGTCGTAATCTGTGCCGGGCGACTCGGGGAACTGCGGCTTCAGCAGGGTTTAATCTGGCTCATGTTTTTTGGCACGCCGTTGCGGCTGGTTCTTCGTCATTCCTTTTTATTCAGCATCCGATGCCCCCTTACGACCATGCGGAGCCTCAGTTTGCGCATTCCACGATGACCAAGTGAAAAGTGTTGACGAGAATGCTTGGATTTTTCCTCAGAAACGAGTTCGCGTCTATTTTGGCGAAGTCACGCGGTTCGAGAGTAATTCGCGGAAGCAGTGTCGGCGACTGAGCAATTCTGAACAGACTACCTCTTAAGCACCTGCTAAACCTTGATTCGGGCTAGTTTGTCGCCTGACACAATGGCAGCTTCAAGCACATCGGCCATAACTACAACTCACGCTATGGCGACAGGCAGGAATAATGCCAGGAAATATCGCCGGGCTTACAGTGAGGGCAACCAGCAGGGCTACGGCTACCGGTGATCTTTCCGCGCCAAGTTGTCCAGTGAGCACAGGCGGCGGCATACCTTACCGTGGAGCATGAGCTCCTCGGTGATCATAGATACGCAGGACATCGTCGGACCGCACCTGCAACCCGAGAGCCGCCCGTTTCCGGTTTACGGGAAGGAGACCATGATGATGAGACAACTCTGCAAGCTGTTCGCAATTGTGCTCTGCGCCGCGATGATGCCTATCCTTGCTGCAGGCCACGCTCCCGGCACCAGTGGCGCAAATCCTGGCTGTGATGAGCAAGACAAATATCGCGATAACGATGACCAAGATGGCGGGTGGGTGCAAGACCCAGTTGTATTTACGCCCCGAGATCGGGGCACCATCCGAGATTATTACAGGGATATAGACTTAATACTGTCCCAAGAACTAGCTAAACGTGGCAGTAACCTTCGGCCGGGCCTACAAAGGCGACTCAAACGTAATGACACTTTGCCCATGGGTCTGCTGAAGCGACTGGAATACCTCCCGGGGGATCTCGAAGAGCGCCTGCCACCCTTGTTGACGTTTTATCGCAGGGCAATAATCGGGCAGGATGTTGTGATCATCGACAATCGCACTCAGCGGATCATCGACGTAGTTCATGCTATCGCACGTCTGCGCTGATCCCCTGTGGCGCGATGTTTCGAAACAGCGCGAAGGTTTCCACATCCCGAGGCGCGGCAGCGCCCGGAGAGTTGGGATGTCGAGGTGTGTAGCGTCACTCAAGCCCACAGGAAATAGCGAGGACACCAATGCCCCCCACATCTATGTACCTTTTGAAGAAACCCGCAATGCCGGGCCTGTTCTGGCGGCGGTTCAGCTCCTTTATTCCGAGCCTGCTGGTTGTCTTGTGCTTGCTGTGTGGCACAAGTCAGCTGGGCACCGGCTATTCGGTGCTAACGCATGAGCAGATCGTTGACCTGCTCTGGGACGATAATGTCAAGCCCCTGTTACTGCAGAAGTACCCGGATGCGACAGCGGAGCAGCTGCGCAAAGCTCATGGCTATGCTTATGGCGGGTGTGTGATACAAGACATGGGGTATTACCCGTTCGGGAGCAGATTCTTCAGTGATTTAGTCCACTATGTCCGCAGCGGCGACTTCGTAGTGGCTCTGATCGATGAAGCAAGCGACATCAATGAATATGCATTCGCGCTGGGAGCGCTGGCGCACTACACCGCCGATATCGCTGGCCATCCGTCAGTGAATGCTGCTGTCGCCCAGGGGTTTCCCAAGCTGATGGCCAAGTATGGACCCCGAGTCACGTTCGCCGAGGATAGAAAAGCCCACATCCAGACGGAGTTCGGATTTGATGTCGTCCAAGTTGCCAAGCATCGCTACACGCCCGATTCGTTCCATAACTTCATCGGGTTTCAGGTCTCAAAACCAGTGCTGGAACGGGCATTCCTGAAGACATACGGGATTGAGATGAAAGACGTCTTCAGCAGCGTTGACTTGTCCATCAGCACGTTTCGCCGATCCGTCAGTAGCGTCATTCCTGAAATGACTCGCGTCGCACTCATCCTCAAGAAAGACGAGTTGGTCAGAGAGGACCCGTCTTTCGCCAAGAAGAAGTTTCTCTACAACTTGAAGCGCACTGATTATGAGCGAGAGTGGGGAAAGGACTACCAAAAACCGGGGATTGGAGCCCGGATACTCGCCGTACTCTTTAGGCTTGTGCCCAAAATCGGCCCATTCAAAGCGGTCGGATTCAAGATGCCAAGCCCGGATACCGAGACTATGTATCTGAAGAGTGTCAATGCGACTGTCGAACAATATCGGATCTATCTCCTGGGCTTGAGGGCCGGAAAGCTTTCTCTGGAAAACACAGACTTTGATACCGGCAAGCCGACCGTAGCCGGGGAGTACGGATTGACAGATGAAGCGTATGCCAAGTTGCTCGACAAGCTGGCAGACCGTAACTTTGCCGACATGACGCCAGCACTGCGGAAGAATACGTTAGACTTCTACAGCACCACGAATGTTCCCGTGTTTGCCAAGAAGAATCCCGATAAATGGAATAAGGTACTCAGGAACATTGCTTTGCTGAAATCGATTCCAGAAACTACGGCATCCACAACGCAGGAAGCACCCCGATAGAGCTACGCACCATGCACATCCGATGGATTTACGCATGGCGCTCTGCAGCGGCGCATATCGTCGGTCAGCCGGTCCTTCATTAGAGCCGAATCGGTTTTTCAAGGCTTACCGAGGCGTGGCGACGAGCCAAGAAAAAATGCTCGAACGGGTCAGATGGATGCAACCGGGTGTATATTCTTGACTGCCATAATGTCCGGGTGGAATTTCGGGCTTATTCTGCCTATCAAATATGGTGTCCATCTCCTACATCCGCGTACTCTCGGCCGCATTTTTAATGGGATTGGCGGCGGCCGCGCCGATGGGCCCTGTCAACATGCTGGCCATCCGCCGCGGCGTGATCGGCGGTTGGCGCCATACCCTCGCCTGCGGAATCGGCTCCGTCACCGGCGACTTAATCCTCTTCACCCTGATCCTCCTCGGCGGTCAGTATCTTTTTTCCGACCTGTCCAACCCGACTCTCCAGACCGTCCTGGCGGTCGTCGGCGTAACTGTCCTGCTTCCGCTGGGGATCTACTTCCTTGTCCGCGCCGTCAAGGAGCCCCTGCGGGCCTACGCCAGCGCTCGACAACACTGGGACGAAGGCACTGTCCCCGCGCATCTGGTCGCTGATATCGCCTCCTGTGCTGCCCTGACCATCTTCAACCCTTTAACCATGGTCTACTGGGTTGGCGTCACCGCCAACTGGCTACCCTTTGCCCATTCGATCTTCGGTTCCAAAGCCCCAGGGTGGGGAATCCTGATGGCCGCCGCCGGCCTGATGACTTGGTTCACCACCCTGATCGTCGTCGTTCGCTTCATGCCCCACCGCATCGGCCCGACATTCTTCCGCCTCGTCAACGCCATCTTCGGCCCTATCCTCCTCGGCTTCGCCACATTCTGCGCGATAGTCCTGTATCGCCATTTTCTGCACTGAAACGCACTGAGAACCGCGCGCCTGGAATGCGAGCTAAGCTGCCCTGGCGCGGTAGTCTATGTTCGGAACTGACGCTTGCCAATTCCCGGACTTCCGGCAAACTCGGCCAGGGTTTGGCGGAACAGCTTCACGGTCGAAGGGCGTGCAGGCTTGAGCCCCTTGCGTGCCCCCGTCTCAAAGTCGCTAAGGAAAAGCGCAATGGCAGTGCTGAAGTCGGTCGCCGGCTGTTGCTCTTTGGGCTTTTCAGAAGGGGCTTCCCCCCGCAGCAGCCGTGCTTCCTGTATCCGGACGGCGGCGTGTAGGGAAACCGGCAGCACCCCGAAGCCGGTTACACGGTCGGGATCTGGTCCGACCATGAACCAGCACTTTTTCCTGCCCTCGTTCCAGCCTAAGTAGAAGTTTCCTGCCGGGTGCCGTTCCTGCTTGCCCTTGAACCAGACGGATTCACGGCTGTAGGTGTTGTTCTTGTTGACGACGGGGCGGATGTAACGCCACTTGCCGCGCCCGAGATTGATATATTTGTAGACGGTAACCGTGCGATTGGCTATCGTTCCTCCTGGTAGCTAATACTGGGGTTTTCGGGAGGAACAACCAAATACGGGTTTGCCGGGGACCCCGC
>JBEKQR010000181.1:0-8451 GCA_049519515.1 Candidatus Korobacteraceae bacterium | reverse complement strand
GTGGTGCACGGCTTCGCCGCGCCGCTCGGCGGCATGTGGAAGGCGCCGCATGGCGCGCTCTGTGCGGCGGTGCTGCCGCACGGCATGGCGGCCAACGTGGCCGCGTTGCGGACGCGCGCACCGCGGCATCCCGCTCTCGAACGCTACACAGTCATCGCGCGCCTGCTTACCGGCCGGAACGAAGCACGAGCGGAGGACGGCTTCGACTGGGTGCGCGGGCTCTGCGCCGAACTCAACATCCCTTCGCTGCGCGTCTGGGGCGTCACCGAAGCCGATTTGCCCGGGGTAGTCGAGAAGGCAGCCCGCGCCAGCAGCATGCAGGCCAATCCGCTCCTGCTTACCAGCGAGGAGTTGCTGGCCGTAATAGCGGCGGCGCTGTAAGGGTGTGGTACTTACAAGTCGCCTCTTAAGACGTGATTCCGTCAGCCCCGGATGGACGATTACGCCAGTGTTTGCGAGTGCGATGAATCAGGACCGTTTATTTCTTGTCCATGTTGGCCCCGGTATCAGGGAAACTGATTCCCTGATATGCGCCTAATAATTCCCTGTTCGATTCAACTCTGAAATTGGCGATTGGTCGCGGAACCTCAACAAAATTAGACGCCTACAGCAACAAAAGCCAAATTAGACGGGTGAATTCCGCGAAATTCCCTGTATTTTTCCCTGTTAGCAGGGAATTTGGCGGGAGAACGGTTCGCTCGAGACTGCATCCTCCGCCAGTAACTGTAAGCTACTGTCAATAAAGAAATTACATCCCTCTACATAACCGGCGGCCGACCCGCTGCGCACCAGCGACGTCTTTGAGTTCAATGTGCGGTCCTAATCGCTTGATAGCGCTTGCCGTCTTGTCTTCAATGGGAAAAGCCGTTGTAGCGTCTGCGCGTTAAGTCGTCACCGCTAACGTGACAAATTCAGATGTGTCCGAAACTTCGCCGCAACTGGCGCCGAAAGTGCTCCAGCACAGCTTTTCAGCTCCAACTAAGTCACTGAAAACATGCTTGGCCGCAGCTAGAATTTAGCGGTACTGTGCAAACAGTTGCATATCTGTGACAGGAAACTGTCTAGGGCCTGGGGCCAGAACAAAACACTTTGGTACTAGAACGAACGTAATCTACTGCAGTAGTTACAATTACGAGCCTACGGAGCGAGGTGAGAGTGGTACGTTCCGTGCAGGGATTGGGTTTGCCCTTCCCCAGAAGTCGAGTCTATGGTCTGCTCCGCGGTGTGGTTGCTTGCAGTTGAAAGGGCCGCCACTCCAGGCCCAGGTTGACAGAGGGTCTTCTCATGGAATCTGATGTGCAGCTTCCCGGGCTGCCGGGCACATGTATAGTGGAGCCGTTCTCGCAATTCGGCAAGGATACAGTGCACCGGCGTTGGCAGGTGTTTAACACCTGTGCCCGGTTGTTTATGCTCACCGGATTTAAGTGGAGCCTTGAAGAAGGCTTGGGTTTTCTCTGTGACCTCACCAAAGAGATTGTTCATTGCTCTCGCGGGATGGTTTACTTTTGGGGAAATGAGCAACCGCAGACGTATCCGCTCATGATGCGTGGGATGCAAACACCCGGTCCGGAAGTATTGGAGCTTGCCAACCGGCTGAATCTCTTAGCCAGCAGGTATCGACGGCCCTTGCTGATCGCACGGGGCGTTGAGGATCAGTTGGATTTGTTGTGGGACGGGGTCGGCGCCGAATCCCTGCTGGTGGTGCCACTATTCGCGCATACCCACATCGTTGGTGCGCTGCAACTGTTTGGCGCCACGCGTACCAGCTTCACCAAAGAAGATGCCCATCTGTTATGGTTGCTTTCGCTGAGCTCCGAGAAACTTCTCGGGCAGGAATACTCCAACGAAGCGCTGATTCAACAGGCCAGCACGGATTACCTGACCGGGCTGAAGACCCGCCGATACTTTCAGGAACAACTTGCCCGTGAACTCAAGCGGGCCAAACGCAACCGGGGCTCGCTAGCTTTGATAATGATCGACATCGATCACTTTAAGCGGCTAAACGACGAGCACGGCCATCTTGCCGGCGACATGCTCCTGCGCCAGGTCAGCTCGATCCTTATGCAGGGCCGGCGTGAAATTGACACTATCGCGCGCTACGGCGGCGAGGAGTTCGTACTTTTGCTTCCCGACACCACCAGTTCCGGCGCTCAACAATTGGCAGAACGATTAAAGAATGACATCGAAGGCAGCCATCTGGTCGTGGATACTCCCGAAAAGGCAGTACGACTCACCGTCAGCCTTGGCGTGGCGGCTTTTCCGCGCGACGCTCAGTCCGATGTCGAGCTGCTGGCGGCAGCCGATGCTGCCCTATACGGGGCCAAGCACGCCGGCCGCAACCGGGTGATGATTTATCAAGAACTCCAATCAAAACAAGAACGACGTCGCGAGGCACGCCTGAATCTATCCCTCCCGGTGCAATCCTACGGCATGGACATAAAAGGCAACTTCTTTGAGCAGCAGACGATGACCGTCGACATTGCCGAGAACGGAGCTCGCGTGCACGGAATTGCGCACCTGCTCGATACACGTTCCATCCTGGCACTCCAGTACCATGGAAAGCGAGCCAGGTTTCGAGTCGCGTGGCTTGGCGGGGCAGGCACCCCCTTGTCGTCTCAGGTCGGGCTTCAGCTAGTCGATGAGGGGAAGCAATTTTGGGAAATTGCCGGTTTTCCTCCGGTCATGAGTTCGATGGCGACTTGACGGTTGAATGGCTGGACTTGGCTTTCGACTAATCCAAGCGCACAAGGAACACGCCGCCTTCCTTAACCTTGATCTTAGCGGCGACTTCCTGGGCCAGGCGCCGGTCGTCGTTCCGCACCCGCACGCGCAACCAATTACCGGTGGGACTATGGAAATCCAGCACCCGTGTCACCCGCGTCTTTCGATAGCGGTTAAGGACTCTCTGCTTCAGGTCCAGGGCGCTGTTGCGCTGGCGGAAGGCGCCGATCTGCACGCACCAGCGGCCACCCCTATCTATGTCTGCTGGAGCGTGCAGCACTTCCAGCTTCACCGTAGCCAGGCCCGGCCGGTAAACGTCCACAGTCTTGGCCGCCTGCACGGAAAGGTCGATGATGCGCGCGCCCACGAACGGTCCGCGGTCGTTGATGCGGACGATGGCCTTCCTCTTCGTTTTCATGTTCGTTACCAGAACAAGCGAATGCATCGGGAGGGTACGATGCGCCGCTGTCAGCGCCGTGTAGTCATAGGCTTCGCCACTGGCCGTCTTTCTGCCGGGAGGCTCGGGAACATACCAACTGGCGGCTCCAACCTGCTCCCACTTGTCATTCCCTCGCCGCTTCAGGGCTGGTTCGATCGTATTGGAATGTTTGGAGCTGCTGGTCACGGAACTCGACGGGGGCGGGGGCAGCTTAGCTTGAGTTTTTTTCTTACCACACCCTGCGCCAACAGAGAGGGCTAGCAATAAGGCCAGGCAGACGATCCACACTCCTCGCCTGCCGTCCGGCAGTGCTAAGCGGAATTGAGGTCGGCCCTCAACGATCACGGTATACCGGCGCGTGCCATGATTAACCCCTGGTAGGCAGGTTAATTATGCAAAGCTGGCCGAAGCGGGTCAATACGCGGGGTATCTTCCTGTTAACTGGACAGAGCCAAGAGAATTGTGCCCGCAGCGCCCGGGAATGCGAAGATAATTATCCGGCTGATCAGCCCACAGCCCAGAGCGGCCCGTTCAGGCGCGATTTTTTCGGGACAGGCGGAGCCCGTTCTTCGCCAGCAGTTCCGTTAGGCCTTCTGGAGCAGCGGCCGGAGCTCAAGCAGGTTGTTCACATTCTCCAGCGCGAACACCTTATCAATCAGCTTCTGACACGTCGCAACGCCCACCACCGGCGTAATCAGATCGCGAGCCTTTTCGATAATATCTTCGCGAGTCATCGGATTAGCGGCCGTTCCGCGCACCGCGTCCACACGCTCGGTCAAGATTGTGCCGTCCATCAACGTCACTTCTACCGTTGTGACCAATTTGGGCATAAGCTTTTCGAACTCCGCATCGTGGATCAACTTCACCTTCGCCCGCTGTGCCAGCACCGCAGGATCCTTCATCCGCTCCGCATCATGCGCAGATTTGAAGGAAACCGTCTTATCAACCAGCATTACAGCCATTAAATGCTGCAGGCAGATGTCCGGAATCGTGCGATTATCCACGATTGTCGCCAGACCCGCGGCCACCCGCACCACCACCTGTTTCACCTGTTCCGGCTTGAAATTGTTTTTCTTAATAAGGTTATCGAGCGCATCGAGCGGTGCCTGGATAGGCAGTCCCACGGTCCACTTCTTCACCGCGTTGCGCATGATCTCATAGCGTTCGCCAAGCTTGTCGGTCAACATCGCCGGATCGTTCATCGGCGCGAAAGCCTGCAGAAAATTATCGGCTCCCGACAAGATATCATCCACACCCGTGCCTCCCGCCTGAACCAGCAACGCCGCCGTGACGCCGTTCTGCGCCGGCATGCCGCCGTAATCGAATGCTTTTTCGATGTGCCCGGTGTCACGCTGCCACGAAGCAAGGCCCGAGGCTTGTTGCGCGGCATAAGACAGCAGCCATCGCATCTGCTGCTGGTTCAAACTGGCGGCGCAACCGGCTGCCGCCGCCGAGCCAAACGTTCCGCAAATCGAATGCGTGCTGCGATGACTGGCGACCATGTATTGCAACTTGCCGAGCGTAGCCGTCACCCGCGGGCCGACGTCATAGCCGAGTGCTACTGCGCGCATGAACCTCGTGCCGTCGATCGCAAATCGTTCGCCCACAGCCAACGCGGCGGGCACGATCGAGCAGCCAGGATGCGACTGCGAAGGCGGATGCGTATCGTCCGTCTCATCAGAATGTGCCAACATTCCATTGACGAGCGCCGCTTCCATCGGCCCGCACAGCGCGTCGGAGCTTACCACCGTCGCCACGCGACTGCCCTGGTATGTGCGCGCGAACTGGAGCGCGAAACGTCCCGGCGGCAGTTCGGAACCGGAGATCATGGCCGCCAGCGTGTCCAATATCATTTGCTTGGTTTTTTCGGTCACCGCGTCCGGAAGTTTGCGGTAAGCCGCGTTGCTCATATACGAGCTCAGCGCCGTCATTAGCGGGCTCACGCCGGACGCGCCGCCAGCCTGCGCAGCGACCGCTTTTCCGCCGACAGCAGCAGCCGCGAGCATACCTGCCCCAGCCAGGAAGAAACCTCGCCGCGTCAAGCCATCCTTTGCATCACCGTGTTTCACGAGAATCTCCTATTTCAGCTCTGGATGACTGGAAGTTTACTGGTCGGGAGCGATTCTGCAAGCCAAAACTGCATTGCGACAATGTGCGCGAATCGGACCCGCCATCCACGATTGCGGCGGCAATTCCGGTCAAGACGGCTTTGGGAGCTCCGGCTCAGGTGAACCGCTTATGGAATTACGCTGGCCCAGCAGCTACTTTGGCTTTAAGATATCGAGGTTCCGGGCCCAAGCAGTTGATTGCTGCCATCGCCAAACGAGGCAAGGCAATAAATGATCAGATGAAACCAGAAACCGTAGAGCCGGCTAATCCAACCACCAGCGAACGTAACCCCGATTCATCCGTCCTTGGCGCCTCCACCACATGCGCTACAGCGGAGCCTGCTGTGAACCGCCGCCGGGCTTCCATTCGACTCTGGCTTGCGTCTCTCGTTGTCGTTTGTGTGCTGCCGGTGTGGCTCGCTGCCGGATTCCTCGTCTACTACAACTATCAGAGCAGGCGTGCGCTTACCGAACAGCGCATGCTGGAAACCGCGCGGGCGCTCTCGCTGGTTATTGACCGGGAGCTGGCCAACATCCAGGCCGGCTTGAGCGTCCTCGCTACTGCCCCTTCGCTCGTCTCCGGCGACCTGCCCACCTTTTACCGTCAGGCGCAGTCAGTTGTGGGAGCTAATTCCGGTACCCGCATCTTCCTGGCAGACGCGAGCGGCCAGGAACTCATCAATACATTTCGCCCGTTTGGCGCGCCCTTGCCCAAGCACACCGTCCCGGACGCAGTTCGCCAAGTATATGCGACAGGCAGGCCGCTTATCACCAACGCCTTCACGGGCGTTTTTGATGGGCGACTTCTGATCAGTGTGCACGTTCCGGTGTTCCGCAACGGCCGAGTCGTCTACGACCTGGCCATGGTCACCCCTGCCGATCGCTTCGCCACAGTTCTTTCGCAGCAGCACCTTCCGCCGGAATGGGTGGGAACGATCGTCGATAACGGCCATATAGTAGTCGCCCGAACCCGTCTCCCGGAGAAGTTTGTCGGGTATCAGACCGGCCCCGTCCTGTTGCGGCGGATGGTGACGGTAGAGGAAGGCACGGTTGAGCTTGCCAACCTTGAAGGGATTCGGGTGTTCGACAGCTTCAGCCGGTCGGCGGCGTCCGGCTGGACAGTGGTGATTGGCGTGCCCAAGGCCATCATAATGGCAGAGATTTGGCGCTGGCTGTGGTGGGCCGTTCTTGGTACGGCTCTGCTGTCCCTCGCCGGTATTTTGCTGGCTCTGCGCATGGCCCGGCATATCGCCGGCTCAATTCGTGGTTTGCTTACCCCGGCCCTCGCCCTGGGACGCGGCGAACCGATAACTCTCGGGAACCTCGAACTTGCGGAAACCAACGAAGTCGGCGAATCGTTGCTCAAGGCATCAGAGTTAATCCAGCAACGCGCGGTGGAGCGCGTGCGCGCTGAAGCGGCTCGCCGTGAAGCCGAAGATCTGAAGCGGTTAAACGCGGAGCTGGAGCGAAGCGAAGCTGAAGCGCGCGCTCGGGCCACGGAACTGGCGGCCATCATGAATGCTGTGCCGGCATTCATTTTCATTGCCCACGACCCCGAATGTCAGCGGGCTACGAGCAATCGCGCCGGATATGATCTCCTCCGGCTGCCGCCCGGCGCCAACACCTCTCTATCTGCGCCGGAGGGAGAACGTGCAAGCTTCCGCATAATGAGAGATGGAAGGTTTTCTCCTGATCAGCTCCCCTTGCAACTGGCCGCAAAAACTGGCCGCGATGTCCGCGACTGCGAGTGCACGGTGACGCTTAACGACGGCAGCTCGAGGGAGCTCTTCGGCAACGCCGTGCCCCTGTTGGACGAGACGGGCAGAGTTTGGGGCGCGGTATCCGCCTACATCGACATTACCGACCGTAAGCGGGCCGAAGAGGCGCTGCGCAAAAGCGAGCGCTTTCTGCGGGCGGTGATCGATCTTGTGCCCCACTTTATCTTCGTTAAGAACCGGGAGAGCCGTTACTTGCTCGTCAATCGCGCCTGTGCCGAGGCCGCCGGGATGACACCTGAGCAGATGACTGGCCAGCGCACGATAGACATCATCTCCGACCACGATGAAGCGGAGCTGTTCATGAAGGAGGACCGGGAGATCATCGACAGCGGCACGCCGAAGTTCAAAGCGGAAGAGACAATTCACGACATATCGGGACGCGTGCGCATCCACCAGACGATTAAAATGCCGTTTGTCGCTCCGGGGACAGGTGAGCCGGCCCTTATCGGTGTGGCGGTAGACATCACCGAGCGCAAGCAGGCGGAGGAGGAAGTCTATCGACGAAATGCCCTGCTGGATGGAATCAACCAAATCTTACAGCAGACGCTCAGGTGTGAGACAGACGAGGAGCTTGGGCGGACCTGCCTGCGCGTAGCGGAACAGATCACCGGCAGCAAAGCCGGCTTTCTCGGAGAAATCAGCCACGGGCTTTTCTGCGATATTGCCATCAGCGATCCCGGCTGGGAATTCTGCACGATAAGCGACCAGACAGGACATCGCCGGCCAACGGCCAATTTCAAACTCGACGGTCTGTATGGACAGGTGCTGAAACATGGACGGAGTCTTCTGACCAACACCCCCGCCGAGCATCCCGGCAGCATCGGCACACCCGCGGGCCATCCGGCTTTGACCGCCTTTCTGGGCGTACCGCTGGTTGATGGCGACCGGACCATCGGCCTGATCGCAGTTGGCAATCGCGACGGGGGGTATCGTGAGACCGACCGCGAGTCACTGGAAGGATTGGCTCCGGCCATTGTAGAGGCCCTGCGTCGTGTCCGGGCAGAGCAGGCGCTGCGCCTGAACGAGGAGCGACTGCGAGCGCTGTTTGGCAGCATTACGGACGCTCTGTTTGTGGCAGAGTTCAATGGCGTTCTGGGCCGCTTTCTTGAGGTCAATGACGTAGCCTGCCAGCGCTTAGGCTACACACGCGAAGAGTTGCTCTCGATGTCTCCCATGGATATCGACGCTTCTGAATCGAGCACAGGTCTCGCGGCCATTGTGGAGCAGATCAGGCTCGGAAGGAGCGTGATCTTTGAGCAGATCCATGTTGCCAAAGATGGAAGGCGCATTCCCGTGGAAATCCATGCGCGTCTGGGAACCTTGCAGGGGCACCCCGCAGTTGTCGCGCTGGCGGTCGATATCACAGAGCGCAAGCGGGCGGAACAGGAAATGCGCAAGCTGGAGC
>JBEKQR010000180.1:0-8466 GCA_049519515.1 Candidatus Korobacteraceae bacterium | reverse complement strand
GATCTGCTGTTCATGGCCACGCCGCACGAGGTCTCGCGGGAGATGATTCCCGAGGCGTTGTCGCGCGGGCTGCGGGTGGTGGATTTGAGCGGGGCCTGGCGGCTGAAGTGCGAGAAGTACCGGGCAGTCTACGGCCTCAAGGACGCCGACGCGGCGCGCGCCGCCGAACTCGACCAGGCAGCCGTCTATGGCCTGCCGGAGCTGCATCGGGAACAGATCGCCCAGGCCGCGCTGGTGGCCAACCCCGGTTGTTATCCGACGTCGATCATCGTCGCCCTGGCGCCGCTGGTGCGCGCCGGGCTGGTCGATATCGAGCATGGAATCATCTGCGATTCCAAGTCGGGAGTATCAGGCGCGGGCAAGAAGCCGGCGGCCAAGACGCACTTCGTCGAGGTCTCGGACAATCTCTCGGCGTATTCGGTTTTCGAGCATCGGCACACGGGCGAGATGCTGGAACAACTGAACGTGCCCGAGGAAAACCTGATCTTCACTCCGCACCTGCTGCCGATTCCGCGCGGCATTCTGTCGACCATCTACGTGCGTCTGCGGCAAGCGATGACGGGCGCGGAGGCGGAGAGCTGCCTGCGCCAGTTTTATTCCGGTTCCAAGTGGGTGCGGATCTTCCCGGCGGGCAAGCTGCCGCAGATACAGTTCTCGTTGCACACGAATTATTGCGATGTCGGGTTTTCGCTGGCCGCGGACGGCCAACGGCTGATTCTGGTTTCCTGCCTCGACAACCTGGTGAAGGGCGCGGCAGGCCAGGCGGTCCAGAACATGAACGTCATGTACGGCTGGAGCGAGCAGGAGGGATTAAATTGAAACTCGTGCTGAAAATTGGCGGAGCGGCTCTTGACGATGCTTCGTTGCGCAGAAAATGCGCGCACGCGGTGGCCGCGCTGGCGGCCGAGGGGCACAACGTGGTGGTGGTGCACGGCGGCGGCAAGGCGCTGACGCGCACCCTGGCGCAGCTGGGAAAGAAATCGGAGTTCGTGAATGGACTGCGCGTCACCGATGCCGAGACGCGCGACACCGCCGTCATGGTTCTGGCCGGAAGCGTGAACAAGCAACTGGTGGCGGCCATTGCCGCCGAAGGCCTGCCCGCGCTCGGTCTGTGCGGCGGCGACGGCCTGTCGTTCATGGCGCGCAAGAAGAAGAGTAACGGCTACGACCTTGGCTACGTGGGCGAAATCAGCTCCTTCGACGGCCGCTGGATCGAGGCCATCTGGGCCAACGGCGGCGTCCCGGTGATTTCCAGCATCGCGCTCGGCTCCGATGGCGAGTACTACAACGTGAACGCCGACCAGATGGCCGCCGCCTGCGCCGCCGCCTGCCAGGCGAACGCCTTGATATTCCTGACCGACGTAGCCGGCGTGAAGGGCGCCGACGGAAGCATAATGCGCTGGCTTAACACCAACGATATCCCCGCGCTGGTGCAGCACGCGGTGGTGGGTGGCGGAATGCTTCCCAAGCTGCAAGCCTGCGAGGACGCGCTACGCTCGGGCGTGGGCCGGGTTCGTATTCTGCCGGCGACGGAAGCGGATGTTTTGCCGGGCTTTTATCACAGCCGCATCGAACTGGGGACGGAGGTCATGCAATGACAATGGCTTCCGTGCGGGCAGCGGAAAGCAAGCTGCTGGTCCCCACTTACGACCGCCTGCCGGTTTTGCTGACCAAGGGCAAGGGAGTCTACATCTTCGACTCCGAGGGCAATGCCTACCTGGATTTCCTGAGCGGAATTGGGGTCAATGCGCTGGGCTACTCGCATCCCGCGATCTCGAAGACGATCGCGGAACAGGCCTCCCGCATCGTGCACACCTCGAACCTGTTCTTTCACGAGTACACGGTCGAGCTAGCCGCGCGGCTTATCAAGGCCTCCGGCATGGAGCGCGCGTTTTTCTGCAACAGCGGCACCGAAGCCTGGGAAGGGGCGCTCAAGCTGGCGCGTGCATTCTCCGGGCTGAAGAAAGGCGCCCGCCGCTGGCGCGTGCTGGCCATGGAAAACTCGTTCCACGGGCGCACCTTCGGCGCCATGGCCACCACGCATACCATGAAGTACCGGAAGCCGTTCGCCCCGGTGATGCCGGGCGTTACATTCGTGCGCTACAACGATGTGGCCGACTTGAAGAAGAAGTTCAACCCGCAGGTCGGCGCCGTCTGCATCGAGCCGATCCAGGGCGAGGGCGGAATCTGCCCCGCCACCCGCGAGTTTCTGCAGACGGCGCGGGAGCTGACCAAGAAGTCCGGCGCGCTGCTCTTGTTCGACGAGATCCAGTGCGGTCTGGGGCGCACCGGCAAGATGTTCGCCTACCAGCACTATGGCGTCCTTCCCGACATCGTCACCCTGGCCAAGCCGCTGGCCGGCGGCTTGCCGCTGGGAGCGGTGCTGACCACCGAGGCGGTAGCTAAGGCGTTTCATCCGGGTATCCACGGAACTACCTTCGGTGGCGGGCCGCTGGCTTGCGCCGTGGCGTTACAATTTCTCAAGACTCTGGAAAAAGAGAAGCTGCTGCGGCACGTGACCGAGGTCGGCGCCTATTTCCGCGGCCGGCTCCAGGAACTCGATGCCAGGCATCCCGAAGTCAAGGACGTGCGCGGGGTCGGCTTGATGCTGGGACTGGAACTTGATTCCGCCGAGCTGGCCAAACGGGTCGCGAAAGAGATGCTGGAGCGCAAGATCGTCATCAACCGCACGCATGAGACGACTTTGCGTTTCCTGCCGCCGTACATAATTGAACGGAAGCACGTTGACCAGGTGGTCAAAGCGCTTGATTCCATCCTGTCCTCCTGTAAGCAAGCCGGCGACGCCAAAGGAAGCCGCAATGGCCATCGCCGGAGGCTCCAAAAAGGCAGCGAGTGAAGCGCGAACCAAGGGAGCGCAGTTAGACGTTCCCAAATACAGGAGGACTAGATGGCAACCAGGCCAAGCGAAGACGGTATTGTTGCTGATGATTTGCAGGCGACGTTCAGCTCCGCTCCCGCCGATCTGGTTTCGGTGTGCGATTTCACGCCCCGGGACGCCGAGGCGTTGCTGCAACTGACGGCGCTGCTCAAGGCGCGCCCGCGGGACTTTCGTGCCGCGCTGGCCGGCAAGCAGATCGTTCTCTTCTTCGAGAAGCCTTCGCTGCGCACCCGCCTGACCTTTGAAGCCGGCATAAATGCCCTGGGCGGCAGCTCGTTTTTCGTTGACCAGTCGCGTTGCCGGCTGGGCGAGCGCGAGCCGCTGAGCGACGTGGCCCACAACGTTGAGCGCTGGGTCGACGGCATGGTGCTGCGCACCTTTGCCCACGCCACCATGGCCGGCATGGCCGAACACGCCTCCATTCCGGTGATCAACGCGCTCAGCGACCACGAGCATCCGTGCCAGGCGTTCGCCGACTTCTTTACCGTGCAGGAAAAATTCGGCGAGCTGAACAAAGTCAAGCTCGCGTATGTGGGCGATGGCAACAACGTGGCTCATTCCCTGCTGTTGGCGGCGGCAACGCTGGGCGGCAACATTTCGGTGGCCACGCCGAAGGGCTATGAACCAAGCGCCGAGGTGGTGGCAAAAGCCAAGCAGATCGCCCAGCTCACGGGCGCCACGCTGGAAATTACGCACGACCCCGCGCAGGCGGTTGCCGGCGCGAAGGCGGTCTATACGGACGTGTGGGCGAGCATGGGCCAGGAGGACGAGGCCGAGCTGCGGCGCGCCATCTTTGCTCGCTATCAGGTGAATCGCAAGCTGATGTCGCTGGCCGCCGGCAATGCGGTCTTCATGCACTGTTTGCCGGCCCATCGCGGCGACGAGGTGACGGCGGACGTGATAGACTCTCCGGTTTCCGTCGTTTTTGACCAGGCGGAGAATCGCCTGCACGTGCAGAAAGCGATCCTGGTGGTGTTGCTGGGAAAGAACCTGCGCCGCTTTGGGCCCAGGAGCGCCCACGCATAGCAGGCTTGTTTTGAAAGGGTGTGGCTTTATCCGATTAAATACGGAAATCGGCGAACGAGTCGAGGTAGGTAGATGAAAATGTGGTCTGGGCGGTTCCGGGAACCTCTCAACCCGCAATTCGAGCGCTGGCAGCGCTCGTTTCCTTTTGACCAGCAGCTTCTGGCGGAGGAGCTGGCGGCCAGCCGCGCGCACGCACTGGCGCTGCACGCCGCCGGAGTGCTGACGGCGGCCGAGCGTGACGCCATTCTTGGCGGTCTGGAATACATCGGGCTGCACGGCGACGATCTGCGCCGCGAGGAAACGGAGGCGGAAGACGTTCATCACTTTGTGGAAAAGCAGTTGACCCAGGCGATCGGCGAAACCGGCCTCAAGCTGCACACCGGGCGCAGCCGCAACGAGCAGATTGCCACCGACCTGCGGCTGTTCGTGCGTAACTCCTGCCGGCAACTGGCGACGGCGCTGGAAGAGCTGATCGCGGCCCTGCTCGCCCAGGCCAGGCAGGCGGACACGGCAGCCATGCCCGCCTATACGCATATGCAGCGCGCCGAACCGGTGCTGGTGGCGCACTGGCTGCTGGCCTACTGCGAGATGTTCTTCCGCGACATTGACCGGCTGGGCGATTGCGAAGCGCGGCTGAACTACTGCCCGCTGGGCTCGGGCGCCGTCGCCGGCGCCACCATCAGGCTGGACCGCCAGATGATGGCGCGGGAACTGGGGTTCGCGGCGCCCACCGGCAACAGCCTGGATGCCACCAGCGATCGCGACTTCTGCCTGGAATTTGCGCAGGTTCTCTCGATCCTGGCCATTCATCTCAGCCGCCTGGCGGAGGAGTTCATCCTGTTTTCCACGCAGGAGTACGGGTTCATCACGCTGCCGGAAAGTTACTCCACCGGTTCCAGCGCCATGCCGCAAAAACAGAACCCGGATTCGCTGGAGCTGATCCGCGGCAAGTCGGCAAGAATCCTGGCCTGCGCGCAGTCGCTGCTGATCTGCCTGAAGGGCTTGCCCCTGGCCTACAACAAGGACATGCAGGAGACGCAGAAGCCGGTTTTCACGGCCGCGCGCGAGGCCGCCGCCATGCTGGAGGTGGCCGCCGGCTTCATGCGCGAGGTGCAACTCAACCTGGTCCACATGAACACCGAAGCCCAGACCGGGAACATGAACGCCATGGCCGCGGCAACCTATCTGACCGGCAAGGGCGTGCCCTTTCGCCGGGCGCATGAGCTGGTGGGACAGGCGGTCCGCAAGGCGCTGGCGAGATACTGCGAGCTGCAGGAACTTCCGCTGGCCGAGCTGCGGCAGTTGAGTCCTGAGTTCGACGCCGATTTTTATGACGCAATCACCTTGAGCGCGGTGCTTGCCTGCATCTACGTTGTGGGTGGATCCGCGCCGCATCAGGTTACCCGGGCGCTGGAGGAGGCTGATCAGCGGCTGAAATGCGGCTTGGTGTTGGTGCATGTGGGCGCGTAAGGCTCTGTTGCCGGATGCCGAAGCGATTCGCGCGCTGATCGCGCAATTTAGCGGAGACGGAACTCTGCTGCCGCGTTCGCTGGCCGAGATTTGCGAGAACGTTCGCGACTTCGTGGTCGTCGAGCGGCCGCCCCAGCAAAGGCAACAACGGCGTCTGCTGGGGACCCCGGCTGGCGCCGGCCAGATCATCGGCTGCGGCGCGCTTCACCTGTACGGAACGCACCTGGCGGAGATCCGCTCGATTGCCGTCGATCCCTCGGCTCAGGGCCTGGGGGCGGGCAAGCTGCTGATTCAGGAATTGCTGGAAGAAGCCGATGTCCACCACGTAAGCTGTGTCTGCCTCTTCACCCGCATTCCCAAGTTTTTCGCGCACCTGGGGTTCAGCATCGCCGAGCGGGAGCGGCTGCCGGACAAGATTTACAAAGACTGCGCCATCTGTCCCCGGCTGCTGGCCTGTGACGAGATTGCCATGTATCGCGGCGAGTTGCCGCACTTCGCCATCCTCGAACCGGCGCAGGCTGAGCTGATCAAGCTGACACTATGAGCAACATATCTTTGCCAGACGTGGCGCCCGGGCCCAGCGCCGACGAGCGTGCCGTCGCCGGCCCGAGCGTGCCCCGGGGATTTTTGTTTTCCGCTACCATCGCCGGCATCAAGGCCAGCGGCCGTCCCGACCTGGCTTTGGCGGAAGCGCCGCACGGAGCGGCGGCGGCGGCCATGTTCACCCGCAACCGCCTGGCGGCAGCGCCCCTGCAGGTGGACCGCGCCCACCTGAAGCGCAGCCGCGGGCGGGTGCGGGCGGTGCTGGTAAATGCCGGCAACGCCAACTGCGCCACCGGACAGGCCGGCATCAAGGCGGCCCAGGACGTTTGCCGCGAGCTGGGAAAACTGTTGCAGGCAGCTCCCGAGTTCATCTTTCCTTCATCCACCGGCATTATCGGTGTCCCGCTGCCTGCCGAAAAACTGGTGCGAGCACTGCCGGCAGCGCTCGCCAGCCGTTCGGATTCGCCTGAGGCGCTGCTGAGCTTCGCCAGGGCGATCATGACCACCGATACCGCGCGCAAGATTGCCGAGGCGAGCTTCCATGTGCGCGACAAGGAGGTCCGGCTGGTGGGCGCGGCCAAAGGCTCCGGCATGATCCACCCCAAGATGGCCACCATGCTGGTGTACCTGTTTACGGATATCGAGGCGAGCGCCGCGCAGTTGCAGGCGGCCCTGCGGCCGGCGGTGGACGCCAGCTTCAATTGCATCTCCGTCGACGGCGATACCTCGACGAACGACACCGTGCTACTGCTGGCCAGCGGCAAGTCAGGCGTCAAGCTCGGCCAGCCAGGGACGAAAAAGCAGTTCCAGCTTGCGCTGGCGCAGGTTTGCGGTTCATTGGCCGAGCAGATCGCGCGCGACGGCGAGGGCGCCAAGCATCTGGTGCGCCTGCGCATCGAGCAGGCCAAGTCGGTCGATGAGGCGCGCACCATCGCCCGTGCGATCGCTAATTCTCCGCTGGTGAAGACCGCCTGGGCGGGCTGCGATCCGAACTGGGGAAGGATTCTTTCCTCCATCGGCAATTCGGGGGTGGCCTGCGACATGGACCGCATCAGCGTCTTCATCGGTCCGCACCAGGTGTGCCGGGCGGGGCAGGCAGTCGCCTTCGATAAGGTGGCAGCCCACGAGCACATGCAGCAACGCGAGTATGAAATCGTAGTGCGACTCGGGCGGGGCAAGGCGGCGCTGAATTATCTGAGTTGTGACCTGACGGTCGATTACGTGCACATCAACGCGGACTACTCGACATGAGGATGTAACGCTGGCCCCGCTCAGCGGGGCCGGTTGTCGGGGGGGCGTCCACGCCTGCCCAACAGTCAAAGTGCGCACGAGACGTCCGCACCTACAGCTGGTCCCGCGCTGCGGGACCAGCGCTACGAAGGTCACAGCAGCTCGTAGGCCGCGGTGGCGATTTCGCCCAGCATCTCTCCTACCAGCTCCACGTCATTCATATCGGCGAGCGGGACCTCGTTCACGTAGATGGCGAACGCCAGGTGGTTTCCGCGGGCGGTTTCGACGAATCCCGCCAGTCCCTTGCCAAGCAGCAGCAGGCTGCGGTCGAGCGCGTTGTAATAGACATAGGTTCCGCTCTTGGCAAGAACGTGCCCGGCAGCCGGAGTGTCTTCCTGCAGGTACTGCAGCGTGCCGTCACGCCCCATGATGGGCAACGCCTCGCGGAAGGCGCCGGCGAAGGGCTGCTTGCTCACATAAGCGAGGTAGCGCGCCATGAACTCGGGGGTGAAGGCCGCGCCTGGCCCGCCCTCTCCGTCAGCCTGAGAGGCGGAGCCCAGATCCAGTCCGGCTTTGGCGAGGAACTGCCGTTGCAGGTTGAATCCAGCCTGCAAGGCGTCGTCAGGATGGTTGCCGACAAGCGCTCCCAGCAGGTACGGCATGGTGGCGGCATGCAGGTTCTGGCTGGTTTTGAGCGTGACCTTTACCTCGGCGGCCAGGGGCGCGGAAACATGCTCGGCAACGAGGTTCCCGGCGGTATAGGACGCCGCCGACAGCGCCTTGAAATCCTGAGGCCGGCCAAACTCCGGCACCGCTGCCTGCACGCCGGCCGCTTGCAGCGCCGTCCAGAAGGCAAATTCGGCAAAGCGCTGGGGGGTTTTTACCTTGTAGGCGGCGAGCGCCGTTGCCCCCGCCGGAACCGAGCCCTCGAGCGTCACCGTGTAGGCGCCGTCCGCATGTGCCTCTTCCGCGGTAAAGTGCAGGTCCGCGGACGATCCCGCCTTGCCAGTCTTGGCCTTGTTCACCACCGTGAGATAAGGAGTAAGAGGAGCGGCGACATCTCCCGTCGGCTCGCCCTCGCGCGGACCGCCAAAGACGGTGACGTCCACGATGTTGTCGTTCACCATGACGGGGGAGATCATGGCCCCGGTTCCCGGCTCGGCTTTGTTGGCGCTGAACAAGGAGACATCGACGAGCACATGTCCCTGCACCCGCTTTATGCCGTGCCCGGCCACCTGCCGGGCCATGTCTTTCAAGACCACCAGCGGATCGCCGGGCACAGCGATCCCCGGCAGCGA
>JBEKQR010000179.1:0-8478 GCA_049519515.1 Candidatus Korobacteraceae bacterium | reverse complement strand
TGGCAGAGTAAGTGATTACTCTCACGGATGGCAGTGACACAAATCACCGATGCTCGGGGCAATGGACAATTTATCTTGAATATACGCTCCGGAACGTAGCGCCGCCGCCCTCGGCGGCGGGCCCACAGGGGGAGCCTGGCGCTATTTGTCGGCTGAGTCCCCCATGCCGGGGCGGTTGGGAGAAGCAATGAATTCGTCGAGCGCATCGCCGCTATACAAGCCGAGATTGGTGTTCTGGGAGGTCACCAAGGGCTGCAATCTTCGCTGCATCCACTGTCGTGCTACCGCCACGGAGCTGACCTCGCCCACGGACCTGTCCACGGCCAAGGCTCTCGGCATCATCACCCAGCTCGCGGAGTTCGCCAACCCCATCCTGGTGCTCAGCGGCGGCGAGCCGCTCTACCGCACAGACATCTTTCAACTCGCCAGCTACGCCACCGAACGCGGCCTTCGGGTCGCCCTGGCCACCAACGGCACCCTGGTCACCAAGGAAATCGCCCGCAAGATCGTCGATTCCGGGGTAAAGCGCGTCTCCATCAGCCTGGATGGGGCCAATGCCCCGACGCATGACACTTTCAGGGGCATTCCCGGGGCCTTCGAAGCCGCCATCTATGGCTTCCGCAACCTCAAAGAGCGCGGCATGGCGGTGCAGATCAACATGACCATCGCCCGCCACAACGCCAAGGAACTGCCGGCGGTGCTCGATATGGTCCGCCGCATCGGCGCCGACGCCCTGCACACCTTCCTGCTGGTGCCGGTGGGCTGCGGCGTGGACATCGCCGAGTCGCAGATGGTGCCTCCGCAGGAGTATGAAGAGCTGCTCAACTGGTTCTATGACCAGGAGCAGCGCGGCGACATCGAGATGAAAGCCACCTGCGCTCCCCATTACTTCCGCGTGGTCAGGCAGCGCCGGGCCGCCGAACGCAAGGCGGCAGGATACGGCGCCGCATCCGCAGAGGCCACGGCCGAGATCGACCCGACGGAGATGACCATGCCGGGATCGACCGGGATCGCGTTGCGTCCGGCAGCAGGCCATGGCGGATTCTCCGCCGGCGCGGCGGTTGCACCGGCGTTGGCCCGCGAACATCCCGGCCCCCGCAGCGGCCATCCGGAGGGCATGAGCGCGGTCACCAAGGGATGCCTGGCCGGAACCGGCGTCTGCTTCATTTCCCATGAAGGCGAAGTCTACCCCTGCGGCTATCTGCCGGCGCTCGCCGGCGATCTCCGCCGCCAGTCATTCGCCGAAATCTGGACGAACTCCGAGGTCTTTGCCACCCTGCGCGACACCAGCAAGCTCTCCGGCAAGTGTGGCTGCTGCGAGTTCCGCAACGTCTGCATGGGCTGCCGCGCCCGCGCCTTCGCCGCCACCGGCGACTACATGGCCGAAGAGCCTTTCTGCGTCTACCAGCCAAAAACCTTGCAGACGGGCAAGACGTAGGTTTCAATGACAAAAGACACTGTACGTGCCCCACATCTGCGCCTGTTGTCAGGCGGTTTCGATGAAAAGGAAAACGAAGAAACGGAGCTCTTCCACCACCAGGAGATCGGCCCGGCGGGAATCCGGAGCTCTTGCCCTTGGTCCCGAAGATCGTCTGTTCGTGCTCACCGGGGCCGGCGTCAGCGCCGAGAGCGGGTTGCCGACTTTCCGCGGAGCAGGCGGGCTCTGGCAAGGCCATCGCGTGGAGGATGTAGCCTCGCCCGAGGCCTGGGCGCGAGATCCAGCCCTGGTGTGGAATTTCTACTCCATGCGCCGCCAGGCAGGCCTCAGCGTCAAGCCGAATCCGGCGCATCTGGCGCTGGCAGAAGCCGAGCGCCTTCTCAGCGGCCATTTTTTTCTGTGTACCCAGAACGTGGACGAGCTGCATGAGCGCGCCGGCAGCAGGCGCCTGGTGCACATGCACGGAGAGCTGTTCAAGTCGCGCTGCTCGTTCTGCCAGCGCGAGCCTTTTCCCGATAGAAAGCAATATCCGACCCTGGCCGGCATTCCGCGTTGCCAATGCGGCGCGCTGATCCGGCCGCATATCGTGTGGTTCGGCGAGTTGCCGTTTCACCTGCCTGTCATCATGGATGAATTGAACCGCTGCACAGTCCTGCTGGTTGTTGGCACCTCGGGGTTGGTGTATCCGGCGGCGCATTTTGTTCACTGGGCGAACTCCCGTTACGGCGACGGCAATGAGCCGGCCCGCACCTATTACGTGGGCCCCGAGGAGCCGGCCAACGCCGCGGCCTTTACGCACGTATTCCAGGGCAAGGCAGGCAAGATATTGCCCGGACTGATCACTCTAGGGTGAGAATGGCAATTCGGGCGGTTGGAGCACTAATTGGCCCCAAAAGTGCGTCAATAGGGCGGCTATTTTCCCGCGTATTCCCTATTGACCGGCAGATAAGCAAAAGTACAATGAGTGTGCCTGACGCGAAACTTTTACCCCTGCGAATGCAACAGCGGCATTCGCTGGGGACCACGGGCGCACCACCCCGGCAATGGCAAAAACAGCCATTACCGGGGACCCCGGATGCGGAGGTTGACCCTAAATGTTTGCCTACCTGTGTGGCGCCGTTGAGTACGCCCCCGACCAGGGAAAAGGCTGGCGGGCAGAGATCACTCCTTTTCTGCAGGAGCTGGGGCACCAGGTGTTCGGCCCAACCATGGACGATCGCAAGAACCTTACCGAATTTGAACGCCGGGAATATCGGAGCTGGAAGGGCAGCGACTTTCAGCGCTTCCAGAAAACCGTTCGCAAGATCATCGATTACGATCTGAGCCGGCTGGAGACGCGTTGCGACTACCTGGTCGCCTACTGGGACGAATACGCCGGCCGCGGTGGCGGCACTCAGGGCGAAATCACCATGGCCTATCGCCGCGCGCTTCCGGTTTACCTGGTCATCAACATGCCTATCGAGCAGGTAAGCGGCTGGATTCTCGGCTGCGCCACCGAGGTTTTCACCAGCTTCGATGAATTGAAGGACTTCCTGCGCAAGAAGTTCCTGCCCGTGGAAGCCGAGCTGGCAAAATTGGAGCCGGTAGAGTCGTAGGAAGAAGTTTCGTGTTTCAAGTTTCAAGTTTTCGAGTTTCCGAGACGCACGCACCTTGAAACTCGAAACTGGAAACTTGAAACTGCTTTACGGCGCCGCGACTGAGCTCTCGAAGTCAGCCAGCGCCCTCTCCAGTTGCCATTGCTGGCGGGCCTTTTCGCTGCCGCCCAGGAGCTTCTGGCAGGCGCCGCTCGCAGGACGCGGCGACGGCTTCTCGCTGGCGCACTCCCTCACCGGAACAAAATTCTGCCGGTCGGCCCACAGGCTCTGTCCTGGCAGGAATGCGTGCTCCATGCCGTTGCGGACCATTTTCTTCAGAGCCGGATAGTCGAGTCCCTGTTCTTCCACCGCCCGCTGGTACTCGCGCGTGATCTCCGAGCGCAACACTCCCTCGTCATCGGTCGAAAGCGCCACCGGCACTCCGGCTTTGAGGTACACCTGCAGCGGATGCTGATTGCCCTCGACGCCCAGGACCACTGCATTGCTGGTCAGATTGATCTCGACCAGCACGTTCAAGCGCTTCATGAGGTCGAGCAGTTCCTGCGGCTCCTCTTCGTACATGACGTCGACGCCGTGGCCGATGCGCTCGGCGTGCCCGCGCTCGATGGCTTCGCGGATGTGGAACCGCAGTCCCTCCGGAGGCGCCAGGCCCGGAACCAGCTCCCCGGCATGAAGGGTTACGTGAACATCCGGGTAGATTTCCTTCAGGAAGTTCAACATTCGCATCTGCAGTTGGAAATCGCGCATCGACACCAGCCAGTCTTCCGGCTGCACCAGGTTGACGCCGACCATGCGGCGGTCCTGCCGGGCCAGCTCGAAGGCCAGCAGCATCTGCGCATAGACCTGGGCTGGCGACCCGGCGCGCGAAACCGGGTAGATGTAGCGCACGCTCACTTCACAGCCGGCGCGCACCAGGGCCCGGTTGCGTTCGCGGCAGTTGAGGATGCCGTCTTTCTCGCTCTCGTATTTGTCCAGGTTGCGGCGGGATTGGGCGACGGCGTCGTTCATGCCGGCTCTCATCAGCTTATCTCGCAGGAAACCGAAGTTATTGTCCCACTTGACCTTAGCGGCCAGCGCCATGGCCTGCCCATCGTCGGGATGGAGCATCAGTTCGACGTATTGCACGTGGCCGTCGGCGGCCTGCGCCAGCACCTCGGCAAGCATTTCGCCCAGGTGGCCCGGAACGGCGGCGCCGAAGCGGTAAAAGGCGTCGAAGAAGTGGTCGTGCCCCGATTCGGCGGCCTTGTGCCAGTCGCGCATCGACCAGGCATCGATCATCTCCCGGTAGAGCACGGGATTGGTCAGCGACTGCGCGGCGTCAACCTGCCCGTCCTTGCACGGAGGCTGAATCAACGTCATCGTCCGCAGCTCCAGGCACAGGTGTGAGCCGGCGGCGAAGCGGGCATAGCTTTCCGCGTACACCGCGCCGGTAATGTGAACGTGCAGGTCCGTCCCCTTCGGCATCCGTTTGAGGAAGGCGTAGAGAGCGGGCCCATTGGACTTCAGCGACTCCATCAGCCGGGCGGTCTTCTGCTCCGGCGTTTCCGGGGTGGCGGCCTGCTGCTGCGCTTTCGGGGCCGCCAAGAAGCGCCGCAGCTGCGCCTGTTGGAGTGGCGAGCCGGCGGAGCCCGCCGGCATCTGATCGGAGGCGCTGGCTGCCAACGCCAGCGGCGGCATTGCCGCTGCAAGAGAGACCAAAACCGCCAGGTACCATGCCGCCGCACGCAAGCGCATTTTCCGCAACCCTCCGGAGAAACCAGTTCGCGAGCTGAATAGTCGCGAGCTGAACAGTAATGATGATAAAGGCCGGTCCGCCAATCGGCAAAGCACTAAGGCAGTTTCGAGTTTCAAGTTTCAAGTTTCGGCCCAACCCAAGAGAAATGATGCCTCAGCGTGGTCTTCAGCAGCCCGCAAGGCTGGCGCCGCCGCGATGGGAACCGCGCCGCGCCCACTCCGCTGTTTACGCGGCTGGTCGTAACTCTAGCAAGGGCAATAATCTTGAAACTTGAAACTTGAAACTTGAAACTCGAAACAGCCATGGATCGCGCTTGCAGATTTGTGGAGATTTTTCTACCATCCGATTTTCGCTGGTTCTTATCTTGGAGCGGCACGGTGTCTGATCTGCGAGTTCTTTTCACGCGCGAACAGATCTGCCGGCGAGTGCGGCAGATGGGCGAGCGAATCACCATGGATTTCGCCGGCGAGCAGGTGGTGCTGGTGGGCGTGCTGAAGGGCGCGGCTGTTTTCCTCAGCGACCTGGCGCGCGCCATCGAACTGGATGCCACCTTCGACTTCATCTCGGTTTCCAGCTACGGCGACCGGCAGCAGAGCAGCGGAGAGGTACAGCTGTTGAAGGACGTCGACCGCTCCCTGGAGGGGAAAAACGTCATCCTGGTGGAAGACATTCTCGATACCGGCCTGACGCTTTCCTATCTCAGCCGGATTCTGCTGGCCAAGCGGCCCAGGACGCTGCGTCTCGCCGTTTTGCTCGACAAAGTGCCGCGCCGCCTGGTGCCCATCAAGGTGGATTACGTGGGCTTTGAAATTCCCGACGAGTTCGTGGTCGGCTACGGCATGGACTACGCCGAACAATACCGCAACCTGCCGCACATTTGCGTGCTGCCATAGAAAACCACAGAGTTCACAGAGTTTCACAGAATCGGATTATTGTTTTTTTGATTTTATTTATGATTTTGACGTGTGACCTCTGCGGTTATTCTTTTTCTGCGACCTCTGTGGTTATCTCTGCCAGCCCCTCTGGCACCAACTCGGAAGTAACTTACGGTACCAAAGTAATGTGCAAGCCATAGCGCGGTTGGACAACAATCGATGCTTGCGGGGACGACTGCGTGCGTCCGCGGCGGAGGCGTGTAGAGACGCCCTCGGGTCTTATCCACATTTGTCAACAGCGGCAAATGTGGGGCACGAAATCGGAAAGTGGGTCACGAAGCCGACACGAAGCCGACATGAAGTCGGCACGCAATCTGGCAGGCAGCTATGGCTGAGTACCTTATCACCGGCGGATCGGGCTTTTTCGGTGGCATCTTGAAGCGGGCCCTGCTTGATCGCGGGCACAACTGTGTCAATATCGACCTGCAGCCCGATCCCGGCCAGCACCCGCAGCTTGAAAGCATCCGGGGCGACATACGAGATCACAAGACCTTGGAGCGGATATTCGCCGCCCATGATTTCGCGGCCGTATTCCACTGCGCCGCCATTCTCGCCCATGGCTCCGGCCTCGACCGGCAGTTTCTGTGGACCTCCAACGTGAATGGGACCGGGAATGTTGCCGAGTTATGCCGCCGGCACGGCGTCCGCAAGCTGGTTTTCACCAGTTCAAACTGCCTTTGGGCAGAAAATCTTCATCACCCGGTACGCGAGGATGAAGCGCCCAATCCGGTAGAGCTCTACGGCCGCTCGAAGCTAGAGGGTGAGCGCATCCTTGAGCGCTACGCGAAAGACTTTGACGTGGTGATTCTGCGCTGCCCCACCATCATTGAGATGGGCAGGCTGGGGCTGCTGGCCATTTTGTTTGAGTTTATCCAGGATGGCGCCACGGTCTGGGTAGTCGGGTCCGGCGGCAACCGCTATCAGTTCATTTATGCAGGCGACCTGGTCGAGGCTTGCCTGCGGGCGGTGGATCTGCCGCGCGGATCGCAATTGCTGCATATCGGTTCCGACGGCGTCACGACGCTGCGCGAAACTTTCCAGCACGTCATAGACTGCGCTGGCAGCTCCTCGCGCATCGCCTCATTGCCGAAAGCGCCGGCCATCGCGGCCATGAAGCTGGCGCACAAGCTGCGGATTTCGCCACTCGGCCCGTATCACTACAAAATGATCGCCGAAGATTTCCTTTTTGATACGGAACGAATCAAGCGCGCGCTCGACTGGCGGCCGACGCTCACCAATGAGCAGATGCTGGCGCGCGCTTATCAATACTTCGCCCGCAATCGCGCGGAAATCCTGGCCAGGCGTAATGTCTCAGCCCATCGGCAGGCCACGCCCATGGGAGTCATTCGGGTGCTGAAATGGGTTTCCTGAGACGAATGTTTCACCACCCCGGATTACGCAACATCGGCGTCTGCCGCGGGTCCCGGGTTCTCGGGCTGCCCGTGCTTGAGTTTCTGGCGCTGCTCACCTTCGTCATTGTGGGCGCGGTTGCTGTTTTTTACCACGAGCCGTGGACGGATGAGGCCCAGGCCTGGCTGATCGCCCGCGACCTGGGCATTACCGGGGTCCTTCACCAAGTCGGGTACGAAGGCACTCCTCCGTTGTGGTATCTGCTGTTGTGGGTGCTGATTCGCCTGCACCTGCCCTATTCGCTGATCGGGGCCGTCTCGCTCACGCTGATGGCAGCCGCTGTCTACGTCTGGCTCAGATGGAGCCCGCTGCCGCTCATCCTGCGGCTGCTGGCGCCATTCGCCTTCTACTTCCAATATCAATATGCGGTGGTGGCGCGCAGCTATGCGCTCTCCACCATGCTGGCGTTTGTGGCTGCCGCGCTCTGGCGCGCCAAGCCGGTGCGCATTATGCCCCTCGCCTTTGCCCTGGCTCTACTGGCGCAGACCAACCTGTACGGCTTTGCCATGGCCGTTGGCATCGCCATGATGGTTGCCATTGACTACCTGCTGATCTTTCGGAAGCAGCGGCCAGCACGGCGGGAGCTATTGCCACTCCTGCTTGCGGCCACTCTGATTCTGGGGTCACTCGTGACCGCCAAGATTTTCGCCACCCCGCCGGCGGATTGCGCCTACGGCGCTACAAAGCTGGGGGAGCGGCTGCAGCGTTTGCACTTGTTGAACCTTCCCGGCGCCGATGCGTTGTTCACGGCTCTGCGAATTGCCGACCCTTGGGGCAAAGCCCTGCTGTGGCTGGCCATGCTCTGGCTGATTCTGCTGAAGAAGCGGCGATGCGTGCTGCCATATTTGATGACCATGGCGGCCATGGGCCTGATCTGGTGGCTGCCGCAACATGCCGGAATGGCGCTGGCCGCATTCCTCGTCTCGCTATGGGCGGCGTGGCCGGAGAAGGACACCCCCGAGGTGGAGTTCTGGGGGCCCGCGTTAAAGGCATCACTGGCGTTACTCCTCATCCTCCAGTTGCCTCTTACGGTTGCCGCGGTGCGCAATGAAATTCGCGCGCCCTATTCCGGAGCAAAGGCGGCGGCAGAATTTATGAAGGGCTATATCGGCAAGCGTCCGTTGTACGCTTTCGAGTCTTTCCGCGCGGGACTGCTGCCGTATTTTCCGCGCAACGTCTTCGCCAACGAGTCTGACGTATCCTTCTGGCGCTGGCACAAACGGCCCGAGACCTTGGCCGCCCGCTTGCTCACGGCGGAGATGCCCGATGATGCCGTCGTCGTTTATCGCTCGCAGATGAATCTGCGCTTCGACCTGGCGGAGTTCCTGCTAAACAAGCGCAGTTGGCGCAAGACGCATTCCTTCT
>JBEKQR010000178.1:0-8481 GCA_049519515.1 Candidatus Korobacteraceae bacterium | reverse complement strand
AAGCGAAGCATAAACTCATGCCGTGGTGCCCCACCTTCGCGGAGCGAAGCGGAGCTAAGGTGGGAACGGACCTGTACCGGCATGTCATATTCCCACCCTAGCGCCGAACTGCGCGGCGCGAGGGTGGGGCACCCAGACGACGCATAGACGCGAACTCTCGTCCACACCCTGAAAACGGTGGGTGTAGATGCCCCCCGGACAGCCGGTCCCGCGCTGCGGGACCAGCGCTACCTCATCGAAGCTCAGTAGCTTCTCTGCGCCGCATCTGCTATCGTTCGCTCATGACCCGTTCTCCCGCGATTTGCGGCATCATTCTGGCTGCCGGCGACTCGGTGCGCATGGGCCGGGACAAGGCCCTGCTGCCATGGCCGCCCGGTTCTGCCGGCGGGGTTCGCGACACCTTCCTGGGCGCCTGGATACGGCTCTTTCAGCCGCAGGACATGGTGATTGTGGTGGGCGGGAAGAACAGTTCCAGCCTGGCTCCGGTGGTGTACTCGATGGGCGCGTTCCTGGTGGAAAATCGCACCCCCGAGCTGGGCCAGTTCAGTTCGTTCAAACTGGGGCTGCAGGAGGTGCTGAGCCACGGACGCGACTCCGCCGCGGTCGCCCTGGTTGACCGTCCCCCGGTGCAGCCGGCAACCCTGGCGACGCTGCATTCGGCTTTCCTGGGAGCCCTGGAGAAAGACTTCTGGGCGGTTGTGCCCGAGCATGAGGGGCGCCATGGGCACCCCAGCCTGCTGTCGCGCGAGATGATCGAGGCCATGCTGCGCGCTCCCTTGACCACTACCGCGCGCGATATTCTGCGCGCCAATGAAAAGCGCATCTGCTATGTGCCGGTGGACGATCCGCGGGTGGTTTTGAATATCGACACCCAGGAAGACTATGAGCGGCTGACGGTGGAAAATACCTGACCAGCTAGGGGCAGAATTACAGTTGCTGTGTACCAGATCTTTGAAGGGGCACGCCTTTCAGGCGTGCCGCTCGGGGCGGTTGCGACACCGGCTTTAGCCGCTGAGGCAAGACCTCAGGGGCTAAAGCCCGCATTTTTATTGGCTTTGAACGGCATGACAGCTAAAGCCATGCCCCTTCAAAGAACCGGTTACGAGACAGACTAGAGACCCAACTTTCTCGCAGGAGAAGAAATGCAGTTTGCCCGTGCGACCCTGGCCGAGTCTGCCCAGAGGTTTGTCGATCGTGTGCTGGCCTTGAGTCCGAAGCTGGCCGTCTTCGATTGCGACGGAACACTGTGGTTGGGCGACGCCGGGGCCGATTTCTTCTATTTTGAAATCGAGCGCGGGCTGGTAACGCCCGAGGTGGCGAAGTGGGCGCTGGCCCGTTATGACGGGTACGTGGCCGGCACGGTCGACGAGCTTACCATCTGCGGCGAGATGGTCACCATGCATGAGGGCATCGCGGAGGAGGCGATCCGGACGCTGGTGCGCGAGTTCTTTCGCACCCTGATCGAGCCGCGCATCTTTCCCGAGATGCAGGAGCTGACGCGGCGGCTGGCGTCCGGCGGCTGCGAACTTTGGGCTGTCTCTTCCACCAACAATTGGGTCATAGAGGAGGCGGTTCCGCACTTTGGCATCGGCGTCGATCACGTGCTGGCAGCGACGGTCGAGATTGACAACGGGCGCGCCAGCAAGCGCCTGCTGCGGGTTCCAACCGACGAGTTGAAAGCCACCGCTATCCAGGAGGTCGTCCGCCGCCCGGTGGACGCCGTTTTCGGCAACTCCATCCACGACCTGGCAATGCTGGAAATGACGGCGATTCCGTTTGTCATCAACCCGACGCCTGAGCTGGAGAAGATTGCCCGTGAACGGAATTGGACGGTGTACCTGCCTGGGATTCAGGGATTAGGGAGTAGGGGTTAGGGGGCGCCTCCGGCGCGTCGAGAACTAGAGCTGATCAGGAAATGATGTGTCCGTAACCGCGGCGCCTTGTATCAGGGCATGGCTTCAGCGGGGTCCCCAACAAACCCGTATTTGGTTTGCTGGGGTGCCTTGAGCCGTGCCGAAACCGGGTCCTATTAATTCCGGGCTTCAGCCCCTGGGTTTACAAATGCTGCCGCAGGGGCTAAAGCCCGATTCCTTTCAAATGCTCTGCGGCACGACTAAAGTCGTGCCCTGATACAAAACCGCCACACTAATTCCTAATCAGCCCTAATCCCTACCCCCTAATCCCTAACCCCTATTCCCTGTTCCCTCGCTTCCGCCGGGGTTTCCGCGAGTGCGGCGATCAGCGCATCGGCGAACTCGCTGGTTGAGGCGGTGCCGCCCATGTCCCGCGTCAGGTGCTTCCGCTCCGAATAAACCACGTCCAGGGCATGGTGAATGCGGGCTGCCGCCTGGTGTTCTCCGAGGTGCTCCAGCATAAGCTCGGAGGAACGCAGCAAGGCGGTTGGATTGGCGAGGCCCTTGCCCGCGATATCGGGCGCGGTGCCGTGGACGGCCTCGAAGATGGCGCAGTCCTCGCCGAAGTTTGCTCCCGGAACGATGCCCAGTCCTCCCACAAAACCCGCACACAGGTCGCTGAGAATGTCGCCGTAGAGGTTTTCCATCAGCAGCATGTCGTACTGGTAAGGGTTGGTGACCAGTTGCATGCAGGTGTTGTCCACGATGTGCTCGCCGTAGATGATCTCTGGGTAGTCCTTGGCGACCTGGCGCGAACAGCGCAGGAAGAGGCCGTCGGAGAGTTTCATGATGTTGGCCTTGTGGATGGCGTGCACCTTCTTGCGTCCTATGCGCCGGGCGTAGGCGAAGGCCCAGCGGGAGATGCGCAGGCAGGCTTTTTCGGTCATGATCTTCAGGCTTTCGACGACGCCGGGAACGACTTCGTGCTCTATGCCGGAATAGAGCCCCTCGGTGTTCTCGCGAATAATGATGAGGTCTATGTCCGGATAGTGGGTCGACACATTGGGAAGGTTGTGAATCGGGCGGAAGTTGGAGAACAGTTCGAAGTGCTTGCGCAGTTGGACGTTGATGCTGCCGAAGCCTCCGGCCACCGGGGTGGTGATGGGACCCTTCAGGGCAATACGCGTCCGCTCGATTGAGGCAAGCAGCTCCTTGGGAAGGTATTCGTGGTACTTCTCATAGGCATCGGCGCCGGCCGCGAACGGTTCCCATTCGAACTTGAGGCCGGTGGCCTCGAGCACGCGAACGGCCGCGCCGGTCACCTCGGGGCCAATGCCGTCGCCGGGAATGAGGGTGATCTTGTGAGTCATTCGCCTTCCTCCTGTGGTGAGATTTTTCCTGCCTAAGCAGTTCCCTTTTAGCTGTCTCCGCTCGCCCGGCGAATGCGAGTGCGCCTTGTATCAGGGCCCGACTTTAGTCGTGCCGCATGTGGCGATTATGAATCCGGCTTTAGCCGCTGAGGGCAATACCTCAGGGCCTAAAGGCCGGGCGCTATTCGGTATCTATTCGGCGCGGCTCAAGGCACCCCTTCAAAGACAGGATACATACACTCACTCTGGTTTTTCTCTGTCAGCCGGTCAATTTGCATGCGCCCCACGTTATCCCAGCCGCGGTGCGCAGGCGCCCGTCTATGGCCAATTGCAATCTCAGATTTTTGTCTTTACCGTGGCGCCGGGTTTGCCGTTGTCCTTCAGCTTGAGCAGGTCCTGCAGTTCGGCCAGGAACTCCTGCACATCCTTGAAGTCCAGGTAGACCGAGGCAAAGCGCACGTAAGCCACCTTGTCGAGATTGCGCAGGCGATGCATGATGAGCTCGCCGATTTCGCTGGTCTTGCGCTCGCGTTCGGCGGAATCAACCACGAAGCTCTCAGCCTCATTGACGATCTGCTCCAGCTTGCTGATCGAGACCGGACGCTTCTCGCAGGCCCGCAACAGGCCGTTGAGCACTTTCTGACGCTCGAACTTCTCCCGCCGGCCGTCTTTCTTGACGACCATGTACGGAAGTTCGTCAATGCGCTCGTAGGTGGTGTAGCGCTTCTCGCAGCGCAGGCATTCGCGGCGGCGGCGTATGGCCTCGCCTTCCTTGCTCTCGCGCGAGTCGACTACCTTGTCCTGTTCAAAGCCGCAGAAGGGACATTTCATGGGTGGACCGAGCCCCCGGACGAAGCCGTTGCCACATTTGCCGGGGCAAAAACAATCAGACCAGCAAGGCAATTCTAGCAGGAAGATGCCGCCCGCATCTTTGTCGCTGGAACGAAGGCCACAGAGGCTTGCGGACACCCACCCGCAGCGAAAACCTGAGCAGAACTCTGACTCTGTGTTCTCTGTTTACTCTGGGTTATCTTTTCTTCAAACTCGAATCTTCAAACTCGAAACTGCTCAGGCGCTGCCGGCGCGGGTCGCCTCGATTTCGCTTTCGCGCGACAGGACCCGCAGGGAGACGCGCTCCCGATGCGCCAGGATCAGCCCCAGGGGGACTACCGCCATGAACGTCACCAGCCAGCACAACATGCCGCAACTGACCGCCAGTTCGCGGGTAATGTTGTAGGGCTCACGGCCAAATACCCGCGAAAGCAAGTCGATAACCGCCAGTTGCGAGCCTCCGCCTATTCCCGGCAACTGCACCACCGAGCCGGTGATGCTTGCCCCCATGACCAGCACCGCGTCCTCGAGTTCCATCTGGTTCAATCGAACGGTGCGCGTGACCACGGACGCGGAAGCGTTCGCGCCGCCATTGTTCGAGTCGGGCTCTACGGCAACCGTGGTTACCGGATAGGCGTGCATTATCTGGATATAGGAGCGTGCGATCAGCATCCACACGCCCAGCGACAGCAGAACGATTAGAACAAACGACTTCAGATCCTGTATGGTGTGCAGGCCTTGTCCAAAAGCGCGCAGCCGGCGGCAAACCGCGTTTCCTGCCCTGGGGAAACGCGGCTCCAGCAGCCGCTGGAACAGGTTGGTGATCTGCTCGCTCTTCCACCAGAGAAAGAAGACGACGATCGCCATCCCCGCCGCTATCCCCAGCAGAGCATAGCCCGCCACTTGCACGAACGGGTAGGCGCGGTACTTCTCACCCCAGATAGCCAGGGTGACGCCCATCAGAATGGCCACCGCAGACATGTCAAAGACGCGCTCCACGGCCCACACGGCAAGCTGGGAGGAGAATGTCAGGTTCTCCTTGCGGGCGATGAGAAAAGGCCGGGCAAACTCGCCCGGACGCCCCAGCAGGGCCAGCCCGGTGAAGCCTATGAAGTGCGCCGGGATCAGGCGCGCCGCCGTGGTGTTGCAGGTGGGACGCAGAAAGATCTGCCAGCGAATGGCCCGCAGCACGTGCGTAAGGTAGATCATGCCCACGGCGACCAGCACCATCCAGAGATTCACTCCCTTGGTGAGCGTCCAGAACTGCTGCCAGTCGAAGCTGCGCCAGTGGCGGAATTGCGAATAGACAAGCGCGACCAGGATCGCCAGAACGAGAGCGGTGGTGAGGGCGTGCTTCCTTTTCATGGCGATGGCTTGCTAGAGGCTGCTTTAGCGCCTGTAGGAGTAATTGCGGATTCCCGGACAGACACTGCTTTTGGGGATGCGGGGGCGGGCTTCCGCCGTTTGACCGGTTTGGCAACGCGCGGCGCGGGTTTGCCTTGCAGCTTGGAGCTGGACGCAGCCGCGGCCAGTTTGCGGCGATTGAAATCATTGATCACGCGCGTGACATAGTTGCGCGTCTCCGGATAGGGCGGGACGCCTTTGTACTTCTCCACCCGCTCCGGCCCGGCATTGTAGGCGGCCAGCGCCTTCTGCGCGTCGCCGTCGTAGCGCGCCAGCAATTCGCGCAGGTAGCGGCTGCCGCCGTCGAGGTTGGCCGCCGGGTCCAGGCTGTTACTCACGCCCAGGCGGGAGGCCGTGGCCGGCATCAGTTGCATAAGGCCCTGGGCGCCCTTGGGCGAAACCGCCTGGGAATTGTAGCCGCTCTCGGCCCTGACCACGCTGTGAATGAAATCCGGGTCAATGCCGGTTTGCGCGCCGGCCCGGGCGATGTGCTCCTGAATGTCCGCCGGCGTCGCGGGCGCATCGAATGCCAGCTCGAAGCCGGCGATGTTTGCCGTGGGAACGTCCACGAAGCCGGAGCCGCCAAGGTAGAGCCGCGTGTTCTCGCCCGCCTGCTCATGGCGCTCGCAGCGCAGGTTAAATCCGTTGCTCAGCCGGGCCAGCTCCGCCGCCTGCGCGCCCAAGGCACACAGGCCGAGCACGACCAGCAAATGCCAACGGCGCGCCGGGGTCCCCAGCAGGTGCGTATTTCGGCTGCCGGGGTGGCTCATGCTCCCAGCACCGTTTCCAGGGCGTGGGCCACGCCGCTGCGATTATTTTCCAGGGTGACCATCCATCCGTTCTGTTTCAGCTCGTCGCAGGCGTTGCCCATGACCACCGGCACCCCGGCGAACTCGAGCATCTCTATGTCGTTGTAGTTGTCGCCGATGGCCATGACATGCTGGCGCCCGATGCGGCGATGTTCGGCCCAGCGGCGCAGGGCGTCGCCCTTCGAGCAGCCCCGGTTCAAAACATCTACGATGCACAGATCGCGCACGTCGTACTGGGTGCGCGATACGGTAATTTGCGGCGCCAGCCCGGCCTCCAGCAGTTGCTCCTGCGCCTGCTGCATGCGCCGCACGGGACCGCAAAAGGTGGCCTGTACGGGCGCTTCGGTGAGCGAGTCTTCCAGCGGCTGAATGATCTCCAGGTATTCGGAGTTCTTTTCCATCCAGCGGCGCAGGGCCACGTCGAGGAACTCGGTGGTCTCGACCACCAGCGCCCCCTTGCGTTCGCGGTCAAAGGTCAGCACCGTGTTTTCGCGGAATCCGGCCATCCGCCGGACCACCGCGCGCGCGGTCTCCAGCGGCAGCAGGTTGCGATGGAAAACAGCGCCTTCGCTGGAGCGGATGATGGCCCCGTTGGAGCTGATCATGGTCACGCTAAAGCCCAAGGACGCCGCCACCGGCAGCGCGAATTGATGACGCCGGCCGGTCACCAGCGCGATTTCCACGCCGCGCTCGTGGGCGCGCAGCAGCGCCCCGATGTCCGCGGCTGAAACCTGAAAGCTGGAGTTCAGCAGGGTTCCATCGATGTCGATGGCTATGAGCCGAATAGAATGCATCCTCCTCGATTCTACACTGCCGCAGTTCGGTCTCAAGCTCTACCCCAGCAAGCGCAAAAACAGCGCTTGCCGGGGATCCCGGCCGGCCCAGGCCATCCCACAGGTGGGCAGCGCACTCCGACGGACACTGCCAATGCCCCAGCGCACGCGAGGGGATTAAGGCTGCTACTATTTACCTGGGAATGTTCGGGTTCTTCAACTTCGGATTGCCGGGCTTGATCGTCATGGCGGCGGCGCTGATTCACTTCGTGCGCCGCCAGCCGGATTCCTATTGGCTCTGGATCATTCTCCTGCTGGGGCCGCTAGGGTCGCTCATTTACCTGGCAACCCAGGCCCTTCCCGAACTGCGCGACCCGGGGACATTCAAGTTTGTCGGGCGCAAGAGCCGTATCCGCGAACTGGAGTTCGCGGTGAGCCAGAACCCGTCGGCGGGAAATTACGAAGAGCTGGGCCAGCTTTACCTGGACGCGGGCAAGTGGGCGAAAGCCCGCGCCTGCTTCGACCGCTCCCTTGCCCAGCGGAAAGACTCGCCCGATCCTTTTTATCGCCGCGCCCTGGCCGAACTGCAGCTTGGAGATTTCGCGGCGGTGGTGCAGGACCTGGAACCGGTGGTGCGCACCCGGCCCGATTACGACATTCACCGCGCCGCCGGATTGCTCGCCTGGGCCTACGCGCGCACCGGAAAAAACGAGCAGGCCGAGGCCCTCTTCGCCCGCCTGGCACAGCTCTCCACCCTTACCGAGACGCAGCTTCACTACGCCGAGTTTCTGGCCGCGCAGGGCAGGAGGGCGGAAGCGCGGCGGTGGGCGGAGCGCATCCTGGCCAAGCGCGCCGGCATGCCCGGCTTCCAGCGCCGCCACGAGCGGCCGTACTTTCGCCAGGCGCGGGCATTGTTGAGAATCAGGGAGTAGGGAGATCAGGACCGGTCCCACATCTGCCAAAAAACGGCAGATGCGGGGCACGTGCTGGCGGGCAGGCGTGGACGCCTCCCGGACAGCCGGTCCCGCCCTGCGGGACCAGCGCTACGAGCAAGCTGCTCCAGGAATGAACGCATGATCAAAGACGCTACCTTTGCCAAGCAAATTAGTGAGTTGATGCTTGATATCTCCGGCCGCCTACGTCAATCCGCAGCGCTGGCCGAGAGCCGCTGCGCGGCGGAAGACTGCGCCGCTTACAAAAAGGCTGCGGCACAAATTCTTTTGACAATCGACGAGGAGCTGCTGGGCCCGCTGTACGCGGAGCACCCATCGCTAAAGCCTGCCGGGTGGACCAGAGCCGTGCGGCAGCCAGCCGACTCGCGCAGCCTGGGCGGAATTATCCAGCCGGTATAACCGACACTAAGCATGAGGCCCACGGGTCGCCAACGCGCCCTGGGATTGCCTCACCATAAACAATCTCATTGTTTCGGAATTGACATAGA
>JBEKQR010000177.1:0-8489 GCA_049519515.1 Candidatus Korobacteraceae bacterium | reverse complement strand
GTAGTTGGCCCCGCCCACGCGCCGGGTCTTCACTTCCAGCAGCGGCTTGACGTTTTCAACGGCCTTCTTGAAAAGCTTCAGCGCCTCGTCGCCGCCCTTCTGCTCCAGGTTCTTCAGGGCCTGGTAGAAGATCGACTGCGCCGTGCTCTTCTTGCCGTCCCACATCATGGAGTTGACGAACTTGTTGGCGAGCGTGGAGTTGTACACCGCGTCCGGCATCGGCTCCCGCTTTGCGATATGTCCTTTTCTAGGCATCGTTAGTCCTTCAAAACCTGCCCTTCAAAACTGCTAACGGTGTCAATTTGACACCTTCGACCACTTTCAATTGCGTCGTGCCCCACATCTGCCGTAGTTGTCAGATGTGGGCCTTAACAGATCCTTCGCTCGCTACGCTCGCTCAGGATGACCGCCCGGGGCTCCCGCTTCGCTCACGCCCCGGACTGCGCGGTCACTTTGGGCGCTTGGCGCCGTACTTGGAGCGGCCCTGCTTGCGGTTGCCAACTCCCACCGAGTCCAGCGTGCCGCGGATGACGTGATAGCGCACCCCAGGCAGATCCTTCACGCGGCCGCCGCGGATGAGCACAATCGAGTGCTCCTGCAGGTTGTGTCCCACTCCGGGGATGTAGGTGGTGACTTCAATTCCATTGGTCAGACGGACACGCGCCACTTTGCGCAAGGCCGAATTCGGCTTTTTGGGCGTCTGCGTATACACGCGGGTGCACACGCCGCGCTTCTGCGGGCAGGCTTGCAGGGCGGGGCTGGCCGTCTTGAACCGGGGCGCCGTGCGGCCCTTGCGAACCAATTGATTGAACGTTGGCACTCTTCTGACTCCTTAAGTTTTTCTTGCGGCGCGCTTAGCGCCGCGGGCTCCGCATAAAGCGCTGAAGCCACTCACAGGCGCAAAGGCAGCATCTGTGGGGGACCCCATTGCGTACCCCGAATCCCCTGCAGGGAACCGAATCCTTCAGGCTGGCCCGGCTTTAAGCCAAGCCATACTTCCCCGCCGAGGCAGGGAATGTGAGGTTTCCTTGATGTAAGCTAGCGACGGTGGCGCCGTGACCAATCCCAGCCGCAGACTTAGGCGGCATCTTCCGGGGGCCGATACTCCGTTTCGCAGCTTTGACCCACATAGCCTTTCACGGGGTGAAAGGTGGCGCAGGCCGTTTCAGCGAGGGAGCCCTTGCAATGGATGCGGCAACGCATCCCGGGCCAAAACTCTACAGCTCAACCAGAACCGCTATAGGCAAGCCAATCGAACTCGCAGAACCACTCCACTATAGCAACCCACGAGAAAGCCGTCAATTACCCCGGCCCCTCGAGCGCGCCCGCTCCCAAAGCGCGATTTTGTAATTGTACCATCGCCGGCCCGCGGGAAAGTCTCTGCCGCGGCCAAAAACCGCCCGGCGGCGAAGCCCGCGCCCCTTCAAGACAGATCTCTTTAGCAGCAGCTTGCCGAAAGCAGGGGCCAGATTCTACACTGGTTTACTCAGCTGAAAACGGACCGCGCGGGTGGCGCTGGTCCCCAACGGAGGCAAACACGGCGTCTGTTGGGCGCACGCGCGCGGGGAGGATGCATGCGGCAGTCGCGAGTCCTGTTTGTGGTTTTGCTTTTCCTGCTTTTCTGCACAGCCTTGCTCTTGCCGGGCTGCGGTAGTGGCAACCTCAAGGTCGCCAGCATCACCATTACACCCTCGCCGGGCTCGGTGGCTTATGGCCAGACCGTGCAGCTCAACGCCTCGGCAACGACCGACAAGGGCGAGGCGGTGCCCACGACTTTCACCTTCACCTCCGACCAGCAAAATGC
Organism: Candidatus Korobacteraceae bacterium; assembly: GCA_049519515.1. Classification (GTDB taxonomy): domain Bacteria; phylum Acidobacteriota; class Terriglobia; order Terriglobales; family Acidobacteriaceae; genus CAWBRT01. Next base: position 6,685 of record JBEKQR010000177.1, on the reverse strand, counting down.
CGCGAACCCTATCCAGGTGTCCCCGACCGGAGGAAACGTCTGCGGCGGGACCTGGGACAGCAACTTCGTCAACTGCTGTCCCGGAACATGGAACAGCACCTTTACCGTCTGCACTCCGTTTGCCGCCCAGTCGCCGACTGTAGCTAATATTACCGTTACCGCGCAGAACGTAACCCAGCCCGTGCAGGTTTACATGCACCAGGCGGTGGTTGCCGTACAGGTCGCCGGTGGTCCTAGCGGTTGTGTATCCACCGGAAATACCAGTAGCCCGGCCTTCACGGCTACGGCTAAATACCACTGCTCTACGGACCCCTCCGGCCTGTGTACGGCTAGCGACGTTGACCCCGCATCTTACCAATGGACTAGCAACGATACGACGATTACAACTCCAGCCGTCAACACCACGACGCATGCGACGACCGGAACCATGACCGCCGTCGCTCCGGGATTGACGAGCATCTTCGCCTCCAACGCCAACGTGAACAGCGCCTCAATGCCGTTCACCACCTGCCCGATCACCTCGATCAGCCTGCCCTCTCTCGGTTCGGGCACGACGCAAACCCTCGCGGCCACCGTCACCGATTCGAACGGATTTAAGCTCGCCAACAACGGGGTTGTGCCCACCGGCATTACCCTGCCGAACCTGAGCTGGCTGAGTACCAACCAATATGCCGCCAAGATTGCCGCGCAAACCGCCAGCCAGTCCACCACCACGGGCGGTGTTACCACTACCGCGACTGTGCAGACCGGAAGCGGGACGGTGACTTCGGGCACAGCCGGGGTGGCGACGCTGGCGGTCTCCTGCACCCCGCCCAACTGCAACAAGAACCTGTTCCCTGTCTACAGCAACCCGGTGGTGGCGACCGCCTCCGGAACGCCCAAGACAGCGCTGCTTATTACCAGCACGCAGGGCCAGAACCTTGTGGGATTCAACGTTGCGACCGGAGCCTTCGCAGGCATAGCTATAGGCAAGCCGCCGGACTCCTTCCTGATGAACCGGCAAGGAACGCTGGGAATGCTCGGCGCAGATAACTCCGCCGCCCTGATTTTCAATCCGGTCCCGGCCACGACCACTACATTGTCCGTCACCCCGGTTCAGTTCAATGGCAAGGTTTTGAATATCTCGCCGGATGGGACGCTGGCCGCACTTGCCGGTAACGTTCCAGGCGAGCTGCAGGGGTCCATCGGCGTCGTTACCTTTGCTACCAGCACCCTTGACACCTTCCCGATCGCTGGCACGGCGACGGCTGCCGACTTCACGCCCGACTCGCAATACCTGTTCGTGACCACCCAACAGACGACTGGTGGAGTCACGACAAATCGTCTCTACACCTACCAGGTAACCGGCACGGCGAAGGGAGCGACGGTTATGACTCTGCCCAACGCCACTGCCAGTGCCCTTGATGTCGCCGTGCTGGCCAACGGTCCGGTGGGCTATGTGGCGGGAGCGGGAGCAGCCGGCAACACCAACGTAACCGCTTACGCGACCTGTTCTGCCACGCCACCCACGCATCTAGCGGCCGATACGCAAAGCACTGCGCCGAACGTTGAAACCAATGTGCGCGCCTTGGCCGACGGCAGCGGAGCGGTGGTGCTCGATTTGCCAAATGTCGAGCTGCTGAAACCCGACGTCCCTACCACGAAAGGGACCTTGTCGGGATGCCCGACGACGCCGAATACCTTCACCGAGGGCGTTACGCCGTTAACCCTGACCACGCCGCCGGCCGCTTCGGACGTAAACCAGTTCCTGATCACTCCCGACGGCACCAAGGCCGTGATCACCAGCAAGAGCAGTGGCAAGATATACGTCGTCCAACTATCAAGCGGCGCGCTAACGGTGATGTCACTGGCCAACAACGCCACCCTGCAGAACCCTTCCGATGCCACCAAGAGTTTCAAGGGGGACATTGCCGCCGACAGTTCGACCTTCTATGTGGGAGCCGCCGAGACCGCCGTCAGCGCGACATGCCCAGTTAGCGCCACTGCGCCCGTCACGCCACCGTGCTACACCGTACAAGCAGTCGATCTGACCGGCGCCAGCGCCCCCTCCGTTCTGATCACTTCGTCAACCCTGAACGCGCAGGGCCTGTTGCAACCGGACGGTGTCACTACCGCAACACCCGACTTCGTTGTAATTCGCAACCAATAGGCAAGCGGGCCGGAGTGGATCAGTGCGCTTATGACAAGACGCCTCTTCTTGATGGTATTGGCCACGCTCTGCCTTTTCGCGGGCTCGCCGCACTTGCCTGCCCAATCCGGCCAGCGCGCGCATACCGCCCAGCGGACGCAGCCGGGGAGCCCGACCTGCGCAGGCTGCCATGGGGATTTCTCCTCCGTTTTGCCGAAGGAGCATCCGGCGGTGAACGGGAGCGGGCTGGGCGCCTGCGTCGAGTGCCACTCCATCGGGCAGTCAGGCGAGGCGAAGAAGAACGCATTCTCCACCCGCATGCACCTCGCCCATGCCGCCAGGCAGCAGATGCAATGCGCTGTCTGCCATGTTTATGTCCCTGGCAAGCGCTTCGGGCTGAGCAGGCAGAGCGTCTCCTGGGGAGCGCCTGAAGACGATGACATGGCCCTCATCAAGGAAAAGTTCGCCTCCTGGGCAAACTCCGGCTTTACCGACCATCTGCACGCCAAGGCGATGATCGACTGCGGCGGATGCCACGGCAGGCAGTTGCCGGTCTTGGATTCCACGGTCGAGAACAGCCGCTGCCTGGCTTGCCACGGCCCCCTGGAAAAGCTCGCTGCCAAGACGGCGCCAAAGGAGTTTCCCAAGCGGAACCCGCACCAGTCGCATCTGGGCGACATCGCCTGCACCGTCTGCCATCACGTCCACTCGGCCGCCAGGCTGTACTGCCTGGATTGCCACAAAAACTTCAACCTGCCGATCCCCGGCGGCGGCACCCAGTAGACGCGCTTTTCGTTTACTTGAGTGGAAGACCGTGGCAATAGAGCATTTGTGCGAGCCAAGCCTGGGTCCTATGCCGGCATCAGAGCAGCACCAAATTCCCCTTACTCTACTGTTTACCTGCGGCCAGCAGGGAGTTAAACTCTTTTCACTGTCCTGAAAACTTCCATGCCGGCGCGGTAAGCGGCGGCAAAGGCTGGCAACGTGCGCAAATCGCATTCATCCGCCACGGGAAGAGGACGACAGTTCGCTTAGGGTAACGCTGGGACCGCAGAGGCACATCCACCCCCCGCAGCCATCTCAGCGCCGGTCGCGCGTGGATGATTAAGGAGAAATTTATGGAGCAGGTCAATGAACAGCAGGTCATGCGCAAGATCTTCTGGCGGCTGACCCCGTTAATGATATTTCTGTACGTCGTTTCCTATCTGGACCGGGTTAACACCACGTTCGCCGCGTTGACGATGAACAAAGACATTGGCCTCGATGCGTATAGCTACGGATGGGGCGCGGGAATCTTCTTCTTGGGGTATTTCATTTTCGAGATTCCCAGCAATCTCATGCTGGCCAAGGTCGGCGCCCGCAAATGGATTGCCCGCATTCTTTTCAGCTGGGGCCTGGTCGCGGTTGCGATGGCCTGGGTCAAAGGACCGACCAGCTTCTTGACCATGCGATTCATCCTGGGCGTCGCCGAGGCGGGTTTCTTCCCGGGCGTGATTCTCTACTGGACCTACTGGTTCCCGGCGCGCTACCGGGCGCGGATTATCTCCTACTTCATGTTGGGAATTCCGCTTTCGTTCGGTTTCGGCGGGCCGATTTCGACCGGGATCATGCACCTGATGAATGGATCCCTCGGACTGAAGGGATGGCAATGGCTCTACATTCTAGAAGGATTGCCGGCGGTAGTTCTGCCCATCCTGGTGCTGCTTGTTTTGCCCGATAAACCCAAGGATGCATCCTGGCTCACCGAGCCCGAAAAGCGCTGGCTGGAGCATGAACTGGAATCTGATCGTGAAAAGATTGCGACCAAGAAGGTCGAGCACTCCGTGGGACGCAGCCTGATGAACCCCATGGTCTGGGTCCTCTGCCTTCTCTATTTTTGCCGCACCGGCTCCAATTACGGCCTGGGATTCTTCATGCCGCAGATCATCAAGGCGCAGGGCTACACCAACCTGCAAACCGGTTGGATAATGCTGCTGCCCTACGTTATCGGGTGTATCGCCATGGTGGCGTTTGGCTGGAGCTCCGATCGGCGCAAGGAACGCAGATGGCATTTAACTATAGGGTTCCTGCTCATCGTGGTCGGTCTGTGGGGAGCTGGGGCGCTGGGCACGACCACGGCTTCGCTGGTATTGCTCTGCGTCGGCACTATTGGCATCAACGGCAGCAATCCTCCCTTCTGGCCGCTGCCATCAGCTTACCTGACCGGACCGGCCGCCGCGGCCGGTATCGCGCTGGTCAACTCGGTGGGCAACCTGGGCGGCCTTGTAGGACCGCTTATTCTCGGAATAGGTAAGAAGTGGACCGGCGGCTTCGCGGCCGGGCTTTATGGCCTCGGATGCCTGGGCGTGATGGGAGCAATAGTGACGCTGATCGCCATCAAGAGCCAGCCAGGTGCTGCGGCGGCGCAAACACCCGAGAAGAAAAAGGAAACCGTGCCAGCAAACTAAAGTTGGCCGGGGGCAAGTCTCAGGTTTCAAGGTCTCAGGGTTTCAAAGTTTCAGGATTGCAAAGCTTCCTCGGATCGTGTCAAATCTTGCAGGTCCTTGAAACTTTGAAACCTTGGAACTTTGAAACCTTTTTCTTGTCTCTTTTCGCAAAAAAACGGAGAACCAAATGCTATCGCACGCCGAATTGCTGCAACTGAAACGCTGGAACACGCCCACCATCTACAACGGCTGGGAGCAGATCACCAAGCATGATGTGGCTCACGATGCCTTCAACCTGGAAGAGGTTCGCGACTACATGCCGCAGATGGGGCCCATGGTCGGATACGCCGTCACCCTGGTGGTCGAGCCTGGCAATCCAAAGCACAAGCAGAATGCCAGCGCGCGCGGCGAATATCTGAAGTACCTGGCAGCGGCTCCGGGCCCCAAGATCGCCGTCGTTCAAGACCTGGACAAGCCCAACGTCTTAGGCTCGTTCTGGGGCGAGGTGCAGTCCAATACGCACCGGGCGCTGGGTTGCGTGGGCACCATTACGGATGGGGCTGTACGTGACGTCGACGAGATGACCAACTCTGGCCTGAAGGCCCTGGCGCGGCGCATGTGCGTCGGCCACGCCCATGTGGTCCCGGTGCGCTGGAACTGCGAGGTCGAAGTCTTCGGCCGCAAGATTCAGCCCGGCCAGCTCATCCATGCCGACAAGCATGGCTTCATAGCGATTCCGCCCGAAGACGAGGCCCGGCTCCTGGACGCGGCTCGCTTCATGGACAGCAACGAATGCAACACCGTGATCGTCGCGGCCCGTAGCGCCTCCGGCCTGCCGGTCGAGGAAGTGCTGAAGCGACTCGAAAACGCCCGGGCCGAATTCCGCGCCGCCGCACAAAAAAAATTCCGCGGTTAGAACCGCGAAGCGGAAGCGCCGGCGGCCAGGCCCTTCAAGGCCTCGAAAACGCCCGCCTCGCCATTGGAATTAGCGCCGGGGATCACTGCCGTAAGCGGGACGGTGGCGGTGAAGTGCGGGCTGTTGCGCCGGAACTTTACCTGCATGAAATTGCAATCGCGCGAGGCGGCGATGGCGTCCATCATGGTCCTGATGTCGCGCTGCCAGTCGGGCCGGCTGGTCAAAACGAAGGGCCCCACGCGCGAGAGTGACCACTCCTTGCTGGGCTGAAGCTTGCGCCGGCTGCGGCCGCACCAGCGATGGTTGTCAACGTCGAGGTTGAAATTGGGGGCGCAGGGCAGGTCGCCCTGGAAGGTCAGAGTCTCGCGAAACTTCTTCAGCCGGCTGGCCATCCACTGCAGAGGCGTCTCCCGCGGCAGCAGCCGCACCAGGATCGAGAGCTGATGAAATCCGCACTCCATCAGCCGCAGCCGCACCTGCATGTGGGAAGCCGAAAGCCACTCCACGGCGGCGATGTCGCCGTGGCCCTCAAAGGCCCGCTCGATCCATTGCAGTACCCGCAGGCCGCGCTTGCGGTTGAAGCGGCGGAAGATCCAGTACCACGCCGCGACCAGCAGCGCACCTGCCGCAATGTCCACCCCAATGAGCCGCCACATGCCGATGGAATAGATGCCAAACCGGCGGACAGGAGATGTCACAGGAGTGGCGGGTCAGAGCTACAGCCCGCGGTAGGATCCGTGGTCGGTCAGGATGGTCTGCCCGGTAATGGAGTTGGCCCGCTCGGAGGCCAGCCAGACGATGGTCTGGGCCACCTCCTCCGGCTCGCCGATCCTGCCGGTGGCTGTGTCGTTGACGAAATCCGCGATCACCTCTTCCTTGCTCCTGCCGCTGGCCTGAGCGCGGCCCGAGGTGATCTGCTCGAAGCGCTCCGTCCGGGTCGCCCCCGGGCCTACGTTGTTCACCAGAATGCCGTCGCGCCCGAAGTCGTTGGCCAGGCTGCGCACCAGCCCGAGCACGCCCGTGCGGATGGTGTTCGACAGAATAAGGTTGGGCAGCGGCTGCCTGGTGGATCTGGAGGTTACGGTGATGATCCTGCCCCATTTTTGCTTCTGCATCCAGGGGATCACTTCGCGGGCAAAGCTGATCACGCTCAGCAGGTTGAGATCGAAGGCCTTGCGCCAGAGATCGCTGTCGATCTCCAGGAACTGCTTGGCC